>CALHKJ010000126.1 GCA_938033975.1 uncultured Saprospiraceae bacterium
ACCAATAATCAGTGCTGTAAACAACATCAACACAAAAACAAAAAGTGTCAAGCTTGGAGAAATGTACAACATGAAAGCAAGACTTCCGATGATGGTAAGTGGTGCTTTGATAAATGCATCCAACACTTGAAGGATACTCCATTCTACTTCCTGAGCATCAGAGGTCAATCGTGTGATAATATCTCCACGTTTGTGCGTCTTTAATTGATGTATCGGAATATTGATCAGGTGACTAAACATTCCAGAGCGCAGGTCTTTGACAATTCCGTTTCTTGCCGGATTGATAAAAAACAAAGAAAGGTATCTAAATAGATTTTTCAGTAAGAAGATGGTGACGATGCCAATACAAATATAAAGCAAGGCATCCATCCGATCATACTTGTCAATGAAATTATGAAATCTATATTCTAGCCAGGCTGCTCCTTCCCAGATACTTACGGGTTCAGGATAAGTCTTTGCCTCATCATTAAAAAGTACTTGGAAAAATGGGATGATCATTGGGATACTGATCACAGTAAATACAGCCAGTAGTATCTGCGATAATATAGTAGCAAATACATACTTCTTGTAGGGAGCCAGATGTTTTAGCAGTGTAAATAAATTGGCCATGCAACTATAACGAGATTAGTCCTCGTTTTCTGGCTTTTCCAATACGAATTCTTCTAAAAAGCTTGTATCATATTTTCCTGACAAAAATCTTTCGTCATCCATCAAGGCTCTATGAAATGGAATCGTTGTTTTGATTCCTTCTACAATAAATTCGTCCAGCGCTCTCCTCATCTTATTGATACAATCCTCACGAGTCTTTGCTTTGCAAATCAACTTCGCAATCAGAGAATCATAAAACGGAGGGACCGTGTAACCAGCATATACATGCGTATCTACCCTCACTCCATGTCCTTTTGGACTGTGGAAAGAAGTTATTTTTCCTGGACTTGGTCTGAAATCATTATATGGGTCCTCTGCATTTATTCTTGCTTCCATGGCATGCATTGTTGGAAGATAGTTTTTACCTTTTAGCTCGTCTCCTGCTGCAACCTTGATCTGTTCTTTGATAAGATCATGATCAATCACCTCTTCAGTTACTGGGTGCTCCACCTGAATTCTAGTATTCATTTCCATGAAATAAAAATTCTTGTGCTTATCTACCAAAAACTCAACAGTTCCTACTCCCTCGTAGTTGATTGATTTTCCTGCTGCAATAGCAGCCTCACCCATTTCCTTTCTCAACTTTTTTGATAATACGGTTGAAGGACATTCTTCCAAAAGTTTTTGGTGTCTTCTCTGAATTGTACAATCTCTTTCCGAAAGGTGAATTACATTTCCGTGTTGATCACCGATGATTTGAAACTCTACGTGACGTGGATTCTCAACGAATTTTTCCATGTAGATTCCATCATTGGCAAATGAGGCACTTGCTTCTTTCTTTGCACTCTCCCATGCTGGCTCAAATTCTTCATCTGACCATATTACCCTCATCCCTTTTCCACCACCACCAGCAGTTGCTTTGATGATTACTGGGTATCCAATTTCTTGTGCTAAAGCGATTCCTTGTTTTACATCTTTAAGCAATCCATCACTTCCTGGGATTACAGGAACTCCTGCTTTGATCATCGTTTCTTTTGCGGTGATCTTATCTCCCATAGATCGGATCATCTTTGCGGTTGGTCCTACGAATTTAACTCCGTACTCCTCAGCTACTTCTGCAAAGTTTGCGTTTTCTGAAAGGAAACCATATCCTGGATGTATAGCGTCTGCATTTGTGATTTCAACTGCAGCCATTATTTTCGGAATACTTAGGTAGGATTCTGCTGAACTAGCAGGTCCGATTTTGACAGCCTCATCAGCAAATCTAACATGTAGACTTTCTGAATCAGCAGAGGAATATATCGCCACTGTTTTGATACCCATCTCTTTGCAGGTACGGATAACTCTAAGTGCGATTTCGCCACGATTGGCAATAAGCATTTTTTTAAACATAGGTCGGTCTTAAATAGGAAATTACCCAGCTGGGTCCACAAGAAATAAAGGCGTATCATACTCTACTGGTTGAGCATCTTCAACCAACACCTTTACAATCTTTCCACTCACTTCACTTTCAATTTCGTTGAACAACTTCATTGCCTCAACGATACAAACTATATCACCTTTTGCTACACTATCACCAACTTTTAAGAATGGTGGTTTGTCTGGCGCAGATGATCTATAAAAAGTACCAATAATTGGTGATTTAATTTCAATTAGATTAGAAGCTTCTGCAGGTGCTGCTTCAGCAGGACTTGCCGGCGTAGCAGGTGCCGCTTCTGGCGCTGCCGCAGCAACTGGTGCCGCTGCAGGTGCAGCAGTCATTGTTACAACTGGAGCTTTCATTACCCCATTTGACTTTTCAAAATTTTTGGTTTTGATGGATAATTCAAAACCTTCGTTTTTCAATTTGAATTCCGTTAAGTCAGACTCTGTAACAAGCTTTATCAAGTTTTGGATTTCTTTAAAAGTCATGTTTTATTCTTTTGATCTTTCTATATAGGCTCCGGTCGCAGTTTCAATTTTTACCTTATCTCCTTCGTTGATGAAAATCGGTACTTTTATTTCTGCTCCAGTTTCTATAGTAGCTGGTTTTGATGCATTAGTTGCTGTGTTTCCTTTCTCTCCTGGTTCCGTATAAGTAATCTCTACAACTGAATATTGAGGAAGGTCAACAGTCAGTGGTCTATCTTCTTCAGCATGATAAAGTATCTCTACATTGATACCCTCTTTCATAAATTGCGAATTGTCAATAAAATCTTTCGCAATAAACACTTGATCGTAAGTCTCATTGTTCATAAAATGAAAACCATCCTCATCTTTATAAAGATATTGAAATTTTCTTCTTTCAACTCTTACTATATCAATTTTGTGACTAGACGGAAAAGTATTATCAATAACCTTTCCATTTGTCATACTTTTCAACTTTGTACGCACAAAAGCAGGTCCCTTCCCAGGCTTAACATGTAGAAATTCAACTACAGAATAAATGTCATTCTTATAATTGATACATAAGCCGTTTCTGATTTCTGAAGTATTTGCCATTTTTTTATGAATGTTAAATTTCCCGCGAAGGTAATGAATTGTGACTAACTAAGCCTATTACTTAGGGTCATATGCCCATGTTAATAGGGTAGAACCCCAGGTAAATCCACCTCCAAATGCTGTTAATACCACTTTATCGCCCTTTTTAAACCTTTTTTCGTTTTCTCCCATACAAAGTGGAATCGTGGCTGAAGTAGTATTTCCATACTTCGCTATATTAATAAGTACCTTTTCTATTGGAAAATCCATCATATGGGCTACAGATTCCAAAATCCTTAGGTTTGCCTGATGTGGAATGATCCAATCAACTTCCTCTGGGCTAGTATTGGTGATTTCTAGTAATTCTTTGGTTGCACCAACCATACCCTTTACAGCATACTTGAATACAGTACGTCCTTCTTGATAAGCATAGTGTAATCTTGCATCCACCGTCTCATGACTAGCAGGCATCAAAGATCCACCAGCCTTTAGGTTCAGATATTGAACTCCTATACCATCGGCTTTCAATACACTGTCCTGAATACCATAACCTTCTTCATTTGGTTCCAACATAACAGCACCCGCTGCATCCCCAAAAAGAATACATGTTTTTCTGTCCTCATAGTCAACAATTGAAGACATCATATCAGCTCCGACAATAATTACTTTTTTGTATTTACCTGTTTCGATAAATTGGGCCCCTGTGTTAATAGAGTAGACAAAGCCAGAACAGGCAGCATTGATATCAAAGCCAAATGCATTTTTGCAACCAGACTTAAAAGCTATTTGATTTGCTGTATCCGGAAAGACCATATCTCCGGTTACTGTACCACAGATAATAAGATCAACTTCCATTGGGTCTGTACCAGTTTTTTCTAGCAAACTTTTAACAGCCTCTGCTCCCATAAATGAGGTAGCCTTTCCTTCTCCTTTTAGTATTCTTCTTTCTTCGATACCTGTTCGTGAAACAATCCATTCATGGTTTGTTTCAACCATTTTTTCCAAGTCAGCATTGGATAAGATATCGGGTGGGGTATAGTAAGCAACACCAGTGATTGCCGCAGTAAGTTTAGACATTTCTTATTCTGTTAGGTCAGTTTCGGCACAAGTTAATTCATAAAAAACAAATACCCCTGAAGATGAACTTCAAATAGTTAATGTGTGGAAGAATAAATATTTGCCAAAAGGCAGGGAAAAGAACATAAAGCACTGATAATCAGTGATAAAAGGGCTAAATCAACACACATATTACAAAAATATATAATGTGTTGGCACGGACTTTGCAATTAACAGGGAAAGCGGGAAACTGCTAGAATTATTTAAAACACATGATTATGAAATTGGTAAATAAAATGCTGAAGATTACATGCCTGATGATTTTGATGGTATCGTACTCACAAGTCGCAGAGGCCAACAATACGGCTCCAGGTGCAATCGATTTCACAAACGAAAGTTTTGATTCGGCAAAACAACGGGCTTCAGAAGAAGGTAAATTGTTTTTTGTTGACTTTTATGCCAATTGGTGCACACCATGCAAATGGATGGAAAGCACAACTTTTAAGGACAAAGAAGTGATCAAAACACTCAACAGTAATTATGTTTCCATAAAAGTTGATATCGATACGCAAGAAGGTTTTTCAATCAAAGAGAAATACCAAATATCAGTTCTTCCAACCTTATTAATTTTTAATTCTGATGGAGAATTAGTGGAGAGGGTACAAGAGACCTTATCTAGAAGTAAAATGATGAATTTGTTGACCTTCCATGTGCACAAAGATGCCAAGGTGGTTCAAAATCATTACTTCAACCAAAGTCCCAATAAGGATACAGCAATCCAAGCTCCAGCTGAAGAAAAGTACAAAGAATACAGAAACACAAACAGTAATAAATCCACTTACAGGATACAAGTGGGTGATTATAACAATTATGAGTCCGCACTGACCAAAGTCAATGAAATCAGAGAAGAATTTCTAGAAGAAATCATTGTGCTGAACGATTACAGAGATGGCAAGGTCTGGTACCGCGTATTGATGGGTAATTTCTCATCAGAATCTGAAGCCACCAGTTTTCAAGTAATATTGAAACGAGACTTTCAGATTGACTCAATAGTATATTAATTCCTATTACGTATATTCTAAATGAAATCCCATCCCAAGGACCATTTAGGTGATTAAAAAACGTCCCTGTAGCGATACAGGGACTTTTTTCATTTATAGCTTTTGATAATAGAGCCTCGTGAAGGCGACCTAAAAGATAATAATCAAGG
>CALHKJ010000127.1 GCA_938033975.1 uncultured Saprospiraceae bacterium
CAAGCAAGCAAGCAGCAACAAATGATTGCTATCGAACTAAATATATGTAAGGTCTTCTTTATCACAATTCTTAGGTATTCAAGGTGTTGCAAAACAGTTAAATCGATAATCATACCCAGTAGTCTACTTGTAAACTAAAGGACACTATTTGTTAGCTATAATTAGCGGACTGGTAAACTGTTTTACCAAATTAAAATTAATTCAAAATGAAACAACTCAATTGTTGTTATCTAAAGTTTATAAAAGTCAGAAAGTAGAATGGATAGTGAAGCTGATTTCGATCTTCAATTACCACGAATATTATTGGTTCTATCTATTCTTATTTTCACTACACCACATTGTTCATTTGGTGCATTGACATCTTTTTCAAATTCATAACCTGATACCAGAGCCAAGGCTTTTTTCAAAACACTGTTATCGTAAACATCTGTATTGATTTCATCTAGCTCTACATAGGTCACTTTTCCTGCTTTATTCACGCAGGTTTTGATCCAAATCTTTTTGTTTTCACCTACAGCAACACCACTCATCACTCCTGCAAGTTTAGCTCTGTTTACATAGGTTACTTTTCGACCAAAGATTCCATTTCCAGAGCCATCATATTCTCCAGTTCCTATTCCACCATCTCCGATGCCACTATCACCATCATTGCCTCCTGCATCACTTCCTGGTCCATCACCACTATTACCTTTACCAGTACCTCCATCATTACCATCAGTGGTAGAAGGATTATCTCCTTGAGGAGCACTGTCAGATGAATTCGTTTTTCCTTGAGAATTATTAGTAGGGGTATTATTTGATACCTCAGGTTCTGGCTCAGGATCCGGAATCGGTTCTGGTTCAGGTTCTGGTTCTAATTCTGGCTCTTCGACTTCTATTTCTTCTTCGACAGCTTCTATTGGAGATTCTTCCAAGGTAGTCGTTTCACTTACTACTGGATCAGTAGGCTTTGGTGTTACTGGAGTAGGTTTAGGAATTTTTGGTGTAGGCTTAGTAACTTTAACCTGATCAACCTTGTTTTCCTTGATTTTGGTAACTGGGTCTTGTTTGGGTTTAGATTGACCTGATTTTGCCTTAGCTTTTGTGCTATTCGAACTTGTCTCTCTTGTAAATTCTATATCAGTAAAATCTACAGTAATGGCGTATTGTTTGTCCTTTGCTTTTTCAGGAGTGTGAGGGCATGCCTTCAAAAGTAATAGCATTAAGAGCAGCATGACACCATGGAAGATTAAAGAAATCTTTCTGGCTCTCTTTCTGTTATACTCTTCTGGATCCATATCCAGTATTTCCGCTGAAACGTTTTCTGCCATTCTGCTGTATTTTGGTACAAGTTAAAACATAACTTTTAAGTATATATTAAATATTTATTTAAAGTATACTAATGTTATGTAAATGTAGGAGTTGCTTATCCTTCTGGAACAGGCTTTCCTATTACTTTAACGATGAAAAATAGTGCCAGAATACATAAAATGAACATTAAAAAACAAATAATAAAGCCTCCTCCTAGTAAAATAGCCACAGTCATGCCTAAAATGCTGAAAAAACCTACCAAAAGTGAGTATGGCATTTGGGTTTTAACATGGTCTAAATGATTACAATCTGAGGCCAAAGAAGAAAGAATTGTTGTATCTGATATAGGTGAAACATGATCTCCAAGTACTGAGGCTGCTAAAACAGTTGATATAACGGCCAATAAAATTTCATAACTAATTGGTTCAGCATATCCTGCAGCATTGCAAACAGCATAAGCAGTAGGAATTGCTATTGGATACAAAATAGCCATAGTGCTCCAACTTGATCCTGTCGAAAATGCAATAAAAGCTGCCAATACGAATATTATGGCAGGTAAAAGTATAGGACTAATATTGCCTTCTAAAGCGGCACTAATATAGTCAGCAGTATGCAATTGATCAGTTGTAATGGCCAATGCCCAAGCCAAGGTCAAAATCATCAATGCGGGCATCATGGTTTTAAAGCCAGTGATCATCCAGTGAGTAGCATCCATCAATTTCATAGTCTTAGTAACAGTACTTATGATTAAAGCCATAACTACACCTACTAATGATGACCAGAGCAATGCCACATATGAATTAGATGATCCAATGATGCTTCCTAGATTTTCCAAAAACCCAGCATCTTCATTACCAATCAAATTCAGATCACTCCAAATTGCTCCCCAACTTGAGTAATCCTTTCCGTTTTCTAAACCATACAACTCACTTCTCAATGAATCAAACCCAGTGATAAGTAAACCTAAAATTGTAACCAGTATTACCGATAAAACTGGAATGATTGCATGCAATGGTTTCATCTTGGCACCACTAACTGGTGTTAAATCTTCCATATCTGGCTCATCAGGATTGTCTATAGACACCGAAGAAACTCTGCCAGTTGTTCTCGCTCTCATTTCTGCTTTGTGCATTGGTCCAAAATCCTTTTTTTGATGGACGATGATTAAAATGAAAATCAAAGTTAGTATTGGGTAGAATGAATACTTTAGGCTAGAAAGAAATATGGCATATGGAGTAACATCCATTTCTAATCCGATCTTAGCCATTCCATCATCGATATAACCAAGTTCAGCTCCAATCCAAGTAGTAATGAATGCAATGGCACTCACTGGGGCAGCGGTGCTATCTACAATGTAGGCAAGTTTTTCGCGTGAGATTTTGAATTTATCGGTTACAGATCTCATCGTATTTCCGACAATTAAAGTATTGGCATAATCGTCAAAAAAAATAGCGATACCCATCAACCATGTTATGAATTGAGCGCTTCGAGGTGATCTTGCATATTTAGACAAGGAATTCACAACTCCCTGCATTCCTCCATTCTTTGAAATTAAGGCAACCATACCGCCAATTAACATTGAAAAAAGAATTACAGATAAATGATCTGCATCTGCTAATGCTCCTAAAATATAAGTAGTTAATACCTTGAAGAAGGAGCTGACAATTCCAAAGATATTTGTGATGCTAAATCCACTTGCTATAAATGCACCTGACCAAATTCCAATAAATAAAGCAATGATCACTTCTTTGAAAACAAGAGCTATTATGATGGCAAGTAAGGGGGGTAAAATTGAGAGCCAAAGAGGAATATTTTTTATTTTAAAATCTTTACTAAATTCATCTTGACTTATAAAACTTAGTTG
>CALHKJ010000128.1 GCA_938033975.1 uncultured Saprospiraceae bacterium
ATTAAAAACAAAGGCAACATTTCCTGAGCGTATTCTATCTACACAATGTGGTCTACCTTCATGTACTTTTTTTACAGAGGCACAATCAATGCTTTGCTCATTTAAATACTTAGCTGTTCCTCCTGTTGCAGAAAGTGTCAAAGAATTAATTAGATCACCCGCACAAATTATTGTATTTGATTGTTGTGTGCTAAGCACCAGCTCTTCAGGACTACTGATTGTGAAAGTCTCTGTGTAGGAGCAAAAAAATCCATCTTGAAATGTCACGCTATATGTTCCAGGATCAAGATTGTCAATCGTAGTTATATCACTTTGTCCGTTAGACCAATTAATTGAAGTTACATCTGATGGAGAATTAAAGATCAGGGAGATGCTTCCATTATTGTTTCCATTACAAATAAGATTAACTATCTCCGATTCATATTCAAGGCTATTCGATGTAGGAAGATCAAAAGATTGAACCAGTTGACAATCGTTTTGATCCGTAATTGTCACTTCATATGTTCCTGGTGCTATTTGATCATTTATGTTTCCGCTAACATTGTTGCTCCACAGGGAGCTGAGTATACCAGTTCCGCCAGATGTTTCAATTTCTATTGAGCCTAAGCTATTGCACACGGATGGGCTCAAACTAATAGTTGAAATTGCAATAGGGTCAGGTTCCTCTAATAAAAAGCTTTGTACGCTTGAGCATAAATTTGCGTCTCCAACAACTACATTATATACACCTGCAGTAAGGTTGTCTATTAAAGGTGTGGTTTCGCCATTGCTCCAACTGATTGAAGTATAATCTGATGGAGAATTAAATATCAATTCGATACTTCCGTCATTTCCACCAGAGCACGAAGGAATTATTAGTTCATCACCATATTCAATAGCTGGAATCTCAATTATTGTGTAGCTTTCTATTATTGAGCAATTGTTGGGTGTTGAGTTTGTAACTGTAACTGTATAAGTCCCAGCTGCAAGTCCTGTATTATTGTTACCAATGAAACCATTACTCCATGTAGAAGTGAATGGAGCGAAGCTACCTGTGGGTGTTATTTCGATAGAGCCAGTTTCTCCGCATGTTGCATCTGATATTATTGCATTAGAAATTTCTAGAGTTCCTGCACCACTGACCCCGTTGATTTCTAATACTTCGCATCCTGCATCATCTGTAACAGTTATTAAATAATCACCACTCTCTAAATTAAACTGTGCATTGCCTGTTCCACCATTTGACCAATTGTAGAAGTAGTTGCCTGTTCCTCCTGTGACCATGATTTCAATTGATCCATCCATTTCTCCTGGGCAGGATATACCTTGTGAGACGGAACTCGCAACTAGTTCTTCAGGTTCATTAATATTCACGGAAGTGATAAGTTCTTGACCATCATTATCTTCTATGGTTACACTGTTTATACCTGGGAGGAGAGATGTAGCTGGATTGCTAGTTTCTCCATTATCCCAACTGTAAGTGTAGGGTGGTGTGCCTCCTGTAACTTCTAGTAATGCAAAACCATCGTTTTCTCCAAAACATGTGATGTCATTTTGATTTGAGGTAACTTCTAAAGGATCAACAACAACAGGTGCTTCCAAGATTGCATTCAACTCCAATAATTTCATTTTATCTAAAGAATTAGATCCATTTCCATTAGCAATAATGGAAGCAACATAAAAAGTTAGATCTTGACCATCAGGGCCACTAGGGGCCGTCCATTCTACATCAAAACTAACAGAAGTTCCACCATCAAAATTTTTAGCGGGGCTGTGCTCAAAATAGGTTCTACCATTAGATGGGGTAATTGTTGAATTGGCACCTGCATTACTTAAGGTTCCAAAATCAGTATCATTGGTATCTTCAAGAACTACCATTTGAAATCCAGCTCTCATAGGAGTGCCACTTGTATATTCAACGGTGACTGTCAGATCGTAGGTTTCATTTGCTACAACATTGGAAGGAATCCCTGAGATATCTACTGTCCCATCAATTACCGAACTTGGATTGTTACCATGACATGAGATTGAGCAATTGGATTCATTCGGTGCATTTGTTCTTCCATTTTGAGGGTTGGAGCTTAGTGCCAAACCAACTATCAAAGTACTTATAATAAGGGCTACAAATTTTAGTTGATGAGTTCGCATATCTTTTGGTTTACTTATGTGTTCAAGTAAAAATAAACCAAGGGACTCAAGAAATGAAAAATATAGACTTATTTAAATAAAGAATCGATAAAAGCTGTTCGATTAAAGACTTGTAGGTGTTCAATGCCTTCACCAACTCCAATATATTTGATTGGAATTTTGAATAAATCAGAGATACCTAATACAACTCCACCTTTGGCAGAGCCATCAAGTTTTGTCAAGGCAATGGCAGTCACATCAGTAGCATTTGTAAAATGCTTGGCCTGCTCAATTGCATTTTGACCTGTAGTTGCATCCAAAACCAAAAGAACTTCATGTGGAGCACTTTCCATTTTTTTACTTATACTATTTTTGATTTTTGTAAGCTCACCCATGAGGTGAATTTTTGTATGAAGTCTTCCGGCAGTATCTATAATAACAACATCATAGCCTTCATTAATTGCCATCTGGGTTGCTTCATATGCTACTGCTGCAGGATCTGCATGCATTCCTTTGTCAAAGAAACCACATTCATTTCTTTCTGCCCATATTTTAAGTTGGTCAACAGCTGCCGCTCTAAAAGTATCGGCAGCACCCAACAATACTTTTTTGCCTCGTTGCTTATATTGATTAGCAAGCTTTCCAATGGTGGTTGTTTTGCCGACACCGTTTACACCAACCACAAGCATTACATGAGGTTTTGGTGTGTCATTGAATGTAAAGTCCTCAATATCTTCAGTATTATTTTCTGAAAGAAGATTTACAATTTCGTTTTTAAGAAGATTATTGAGTTGATCTGTGTTGATGTATTTGTCTTTAGCAACTCTTGCTTCTAGTCGATCGATTATTTTGATAGTGGTATCAAGGCCAACATCTGCAGAGATTAGAATTTGCTCTAACTCATCTAGGAATGAAACATCAACGGTGGTTTTGCCAGCAACAGCTTTTGCAAGTTTTCCGAAGATATTTGATTTGGTTTTTTCAAGACCTTTGTCTAGGTCCTTTTCTTTATCCTTGGAGAAAAATTTATCAAAAAATCCCATTATTATATTTGGTTCATTTATATAAAAAAGGCTTCCTCGTTAAAGAAAGCCATTTTGTTTTTTATCTATGTACTGATTACTTATTATCAGCCATGTATTCTTTTACCTTGTCTTTGTGTATCATCACTTCTTTGTAAGAGTATTTACCCGTTTCTGGGTTTTTGATACTTTTGATTACTTTAACATAATCTCTACCTGATCCAGCGTTAGCAGCTCTTTGTCCAACTCTGGAGTTTTTGGATACTTTAGCCATGTTTATTTAATTTCTTTGTGAACAGTATGTTTACGTAGAACAGGATTGTATTTCTTCATCTCCATTCTATCTGGTGTATTCTTTCTATTTTTTTGAGTTACGTATCTAGACGTACCCGGCATACCACTTGCTTTATGCTCTGTGCATTCAAGTATAATTTGGTTTCTATTGCCTTTTGATTTCTTAGCCATTTTCTATTATCTAAGTATGTTACAGTTTAATACCTGTTAAGGTTCCTTTCTTTTCACATTTTTTAAGGTAGGCATAAATTCCTAACTTATTGATGTTTCTTAATGCTGCCGATGATACCTTCAAAGTAATCCATTCATCCTTTTCTTGGATGTAGAATCTCTTTTTGTGAAGATTAGGAAGAAATCTACGCTTCGTTTTTCTATTTGAGTGAGAAACGTGGTTTCCTGTAATCGGTCTTTTTCCTGTTAGTTGGCAAACTCTGCTCATTGTATCTTTTTTTTGTGACTCCGGAAGGATTCGAACCCTCAACCTCCTGATCCGTAGTCAGGTATTCTATCCAGTTGAACTACGGAGCCTTAC
>CALHKJ010000129.1 GCA_938033975.1 uncultured Saprospiraceae bacterium
GCAGTGGGATGCACTAAGATCATTGGATGATATCAACAGTGATTGGAGTAACAAGTGGTTTGGTGAAGTTCATGTCGATGAAGAATATTGGACAATGGAAATGGCCATCCCATTTAGAATTCTAAGATTTAGTCCGGATGAAAAAGAGTGGGGGATGAACTTTGTCCGTAACCACATCAATGAAAACGAATATCATAATTGGACCGCAGTGCCAGAATCATTTTGGCCACCCGATGTTGCCTTTGCTGGTGCTTTGGTTTTTGACAAGCCACCTGTTCCTAAAAAGGGAAACTTTAATATTATTCCCTATGTCACAGGTTCGGTTTCAAAAAGCATTAATGAGCCTTCAGTGCTTAGTGCCAATGCGGGATTGGACGCAAGAGTATCTGTCACCCCAACACTTAATCTTGACCTGACCTTCAATCCAGACTTCTCTCAGATAGAAGTTGATGAGTTGGTTACCAATCTTACAAGGTTTAATATTTTCCTTCCGGAAAAAAGAACTTTCTTCTTGGAGAATAGCGATCTTTTTTCTGATTCTGGTTATCCGGCAGTAAGACCTTTCTTTTCAAGAAGAATTGGATTGGATAGCGAACGACAAGCTGTTCCGATTTTGTATGGAGCTAGATTGACAGGTAACCTAAATAAAAATACACGATTGGGGGTGATGAATATTCATTCACTGAAAAGTGATAATACCTCTGCCCAAAATCAAAGTGCTGTAAGCATGCAGCGAAACTTTGGTAGATCCTATGTCAAGGCAATGTTTTTAAACAGACAAGCTTATGATGGCACCAAAGCTGTGAATCAAGATTTTGGACGCAACACAAGTTTGGAAGGTGTCTACATAAGTACTGATGGTAAAATTTCTGCTTGGGCAAGTTTACATCATTCCTTCAAACCAGAGATTACCAAGAAGACAGGTTTTTATACTTATGGAGTTGCCTACAATGATCCTAAATGGGAAGCCTTATTGGCAAGTGCTACAGTCCAAGAAAACTATTATGCAGATATGGGTTTTGTGCAACGTATCGAAAATTATGATGCCGTTCGAGACACATCTATTCGCCAAGGTTTTAATGATAATGTTGCTAGTATCTCATATAGAATAAGACCAAAAGAAGGAAAGGTGACGAGACACGTAATTAACCTGACCAATGTATATTACACCAATCCAGATTGGAGCTTTAATGAATTAAACAATGAACTAAGCTATGCAATTGCATTTAGGTCTACTGCAGAAGCTAATATAGGTTTTGCACACAATGATCTTGATTTACTTTTTCCATTTAGCTTTGTTTCACAAGGAGAACCTCTTCCAGCACAACGTTATTCTTTCAATTCTATCTCTGCAAGATTTTCTTCTGACGAAAGAAAATTGGTTAGATATTCATTAGGAGGTCAGACTGGAGGTTTTTACAATGGAAACATAAATCGCCTAAATACAAATATCAACTTTAGAGTGCAACCTTGGGGTAACCTAGGTTTTGGATACGAGTGGAATAAACTTGATTTTCCTGACCCTTATGGAAATGAAATTATTACTGCATTCTTGGGTAAATTAGAAATTGGCTTTAATAGAAATCTCCTTTGGACAACCTTGTTCCAATACATTGACCAAAGTGAATTTATGGGAATCAATTCCAGGCTTCAATGGCGCTTTGCACCAATGTCAGATTTGTTCTTAGTCTTCATCGACAACTATGATGTTTTCAATGGAGTAGCTGGCCCAAGAGATATTCAGACCAATAACAGAGCCTTGATCTTGAAGTTGAATTATTGGTATTAGAATTCTTGTTAGAGCTCCTATTCAACTACAACTTTAAAGGTAGATCTGTCATTCTCTTCCCCGTAATCCTTCTTACTGCATTTGCAATTGCTGCACCAATAGGACCAAGCGGTGGTTCTCCAACTGGTAAAGGATCCTCTGATCCCTGAATTAGATGAACATCAATTTCTTTTGGCGAATGTTTTATCATAGCCATTTGATATAGACCAAAATTTTCTGGATAAAGGGCTCCATTTTTTATAGTCATGGCCTCATGCATGGAGGCGCTGATTCCCATATTGATAGAACCTTCACATTGTGCTTTTACTTGATCAGGATTTACTGCCAAACCACAATCCAATACACAGGTAACCTTATCAACTTTTATCTTCCTGCCTTCTACAGTTACCACAGCAACTTGTGCACATGGACTGCCAGCATCAAAAGAAGCCGCTATGCCCATAGCTGTATTTCCATTTAGCTTTTCTGTGTAATTGGCTTTTGATGCAGCTTCTTGAATTACTTTTTTAATGCGAGATGATTTATCATCATTGCCCAACATGTTTATCCTAAATTCAGCTGCATTGACTCCTGCCTTCAATGCCATCTCATCTACAAAGCTTTCTATCGCAAATGTGTTTGCCAATAAGCCCAAACTTCTCCACCAACTCGTTGCAAATGGAAGACTGCGGTGCCATTGGATTGCCCTTATGTTTGGCACACTATCATACATGATGTTGGCGCCTCTCATAGCACCAATATCAGTTCCTATCAAGGAGTGACTAAAGTTTGGTAGTAAAGCTGAGTTGACCGCGACATCACCACTTGCATAATGATGCTCTATATTACTCAACTTGTTATCCGCACTTAGTTTACCTTTTACAATATGGTGTGTGGGCGGTCTGAATGTATCGTTTTGAAATTCTTCTTTTCTTGTAAAAAAGTACTTGACAGGTGTTCCTATTGCTTGAGAAATTTTCGCAGCAATAACAACATGATTACAATTCAATCTTCTACCAAAACCACCACCTAGATAAGTAGGAATAATATTCACATTCTTTTTTGCAAAGCCTAAAGCCTTAGCAACTTGC
>CALHKJ010000130.1 GCA_938033975.1 uncultured Saprospiraceae bacterium
TAGCCACTACTCCTATCATAAGAGGCTTATCCAGAGAAAGAGCTCCAATCCTAATAGATGGAAATCCTTTTGTTGGAGGTCGAATCAGATCTTATAGTTTGATTGATCCATTTCAAATTGAAAGAATGGAAGTAGTTAAAGGTCCTGCTTCTGCTTTTTGGGGAAGTGATGCTGTTTCAGGCTTGGTTAATGTGGTAACTAGAAAAGCTGAAAATGGATATGGAAAAGATATGAAAATTGGCGGAAGCCTGTATGGAGGTTATCAATCTGTAGCAGACTTCTTAAGAGGCAGAGTAGAAATTGAAGGTCGAGGTAATGGATTAGATTTTCTAATTGGAGGTGGTATTAGAAATGCCAACAACACAAAAACACCAGAAGGAGAAATAGAAAACAGTCAATTTGAATCCACAAATTTTGATTTTAATGTTGGATACTCATGGGCAGAAAATCAAAGAATTGAACTTAGTGGAAAATATTTTGAAAATAGCAATGTAGGTTTTCCGGGCGGACTTGGAGCTCCAGGACCACCAAGAATCAACAGAAGATTTGATCCAGATAGACAAACGGCATTGAACCTAGCTTATGATGGTACAAATATGTCTGGGCTGTTTGAGACTGTTGGCGCAAGAGTTTTTATCAAGAAACAAACTTTGCACATTGATCAGCTAACCAATGTCTTCTTTCCAGAAACAATGAATCCAAACAGGATTATCGATGTTCAATTAGATGTTGATGTTCCATTTATGGGTGGAAAATTTTGGGCAACTAAAAGACATAACTCTAATGCAAAATTGACCTTCGGTGTAGACTATTTAAGAGAACATAGAATTGGTACTCACAGAACTCGAAATATTAAAATATTCAATCCAATGGGTGTGATGGTTAATGAAATCGACAATGAACGTACACAAATACAGCCTGATAGTTACAGTAGTAGTATTGGAATATTTGCTATCGAAGAGATGAAGATAGGTGATGACTTAAATTTACTGATTGCTGCAAGATATGATAATGTAAGTACCAATATTGAAGATGGACCTTTTGATATTGCGGCAATTGAATCTATATATAACGACGAGAATACTTCAGATTCTGATGGTGCATTGACAGGAAGTATCGGACTTCAATACAGACCTACCAAAACGTTTAGCCTTATGGCAAATGTGGCCAATTCCTTTAGAGGTACTGATCTCTTTTCCAAGTATCATTTTACCGCTGTGGGTGCAGGTTTCTTAGTGCCTAACCCTGACCTTGACCCAGAACGTGGAGTCTTTTATGAATTAGGAGCAAAGTATGGAGGAGACAAATTTTCCTTAGAAGCTAATTTCTACCAGAATTTCCTTAATAACCTATTTGTACCTGTTGACCTAACATTTGAGGATACGCCATCTATTCAATTTAGAAATGTAGGTGAAGCAACTATTACTGGCTTGGAGTGGAATGCTAGATATAAATTTGGTGGGCTTTCTCATGCTTTCATAAGTGGAGCTTTTATCAATGGAGAAAATGAAATAACTGGAGATCCACTCCCATTTATTCCTGCTACGCAAATGTGGGTAGGCGTCCAGTACAGGGAGAATAGTAATAAGTTTTTTATTCAACCAGAAATGATGCTTGTTTCGGAACAAAACAATGTAGCTCCAAATGAGATTACTACGCCAGGATATACAATTTTTAATATTAAAGCTGGCTTAAACCTTAGAAGCTTTTCTTCATCATTGCCAAATTCTCAAATAAGTTTAGGGATTACCAATATTGCTGATACTGCTTACAGAAGTCATGTATCTAGAGGAGCTCCAGGCAACCAAAATGTTTTCTTAGAGCCTGGCAGAAGTTTTAATGTTGGATTCGTGATCAGATTTGGTGATCATTTAAATTAAATGAAAAACCTGAATGAAAATTGAGCTAATATTAATCAAGCTTTGATTAATATTAGCTCATTCTTTTGCAATGTTTGTGTAGAGATAGATTCATTCGCCACTTCAAAACTGATGAAAAGAACTCACAACAATTAAGTGTCTTTTTAAAAAGGGACTATTATTTAAAGGATTCATTAAGCGATAGTTTAATCGAAGCTTGGTTTTTTCTAGCCTATATTCTGTACCCACTTCCACCCAAATATTTTGAAATGAATTCAAGCCATTGATTCTATACCATAAATCATAACCTATAAATGGTGTAAACTTTGATTCATTGATGTTTTGAAAAAAGTAATTTCTCCATCTAATAAAATCTGCCTGCTCTTTTCCTACCCAATCCAATCCCTGATGAAAGCGAAGTAGATTCATCCATCTATGTTTGGAATTTTTGTGCAGATGAATCAAATCATACCACATAAAATAGACAGGCTTCCTACCTGTGAATGTCCAATGTCTAAAAGAAACTTGAACAGAAAAATTTTCTTGCAATTTCTTATTCACTCTCCAGTCAACTGAAACACTATTATATTTAGATATATTTTCAGTAAACCTATTGATCATTACAATCGAACCAGTGTATTCAGAATTTAATTTTTTTGATAGACTAGTAATAATCCAAGATTGAAGGTCATCTTGTTGAGCCGCAATGAAATTGCAGTTTATGAAAAAGCATAAAAAGATAAGTATTCGTTTGCTCACTCAAGAATATTTAATTCATCTAGTTCATTCACTAGATTTAATCGAATTACAATTTCAAGATACAATAATTCTTGAGTTAGAAAGAGAACTAGATTTTTGAATAATAAATACCATAAATATCCACTGGCCTCCATTCATTTCTTAGGACATCTTTTTTAATCTTTTTAGATTTTAATCGGCATACTTTTAATTGCAAAATTAATTTCAAAATGCTAATATCATCATATTCAATATTAAGATAAATATTCCGTGTTTTTCCATTAGCTGAATTATGATGAATATTGATTCCTTGTATTTATATATCCTAAAATTAATAAATACCCATTCTCATTATTTAAGTAAACGGCTATTATAAGTGTTGAAGTTTCGAAAATAAATGACAAATAGATGACACTTTTTTATCGAAAATTTGACGCTTGGATTACTTACGGTATGAATCTTGAACATAACACTATGCATCTGAATAATCTTAGATGCAAGTGTTTTATCTTTGCTCTTAGACAAGAAAGTTATGAATAATTCAACACACTCTTCCTAATTCAACACACTCTTCAATTAGACTTATTCTCGATTTCTAATTACTACATCCTTTTCGATTTTTATGTTTAGTTTTTGATACCCGAAAAACCTAACAACAAAAAATCGATGCAAACTCTTTATACCAAGAAATTAATGCTTCTTTTAGCATTATGTATTTTCGCTTTTTCAAACGCATACAGTCAATGCGATGTTGTCATTGTTGACTTTGCAGCAGCAGGTAGTTGTGATGGATGCAATGAATTACCGGAATGCGTACAGACAAGTGTTACTGTCTCGAATTCAGATACAAGTTGCTGTGTTGGACCAAATAATCCAAATTCATCAAATTGTAGACAACTAAATATTAATACAGGTGACCTAAAAGCTACCTGTTTCAATATTACTGGTACTCCACAAGACAGTGGGGCCAACTGGTGGATGGTAGATGGATCCAGCGGAGATTGCGGAACACTTGTCGAATTAGGAGGAGGAACAGAAATAGTCTTGGATGTATATGATGACGGTGGACTAATTGAGATCATAATTTGCAAACAGGGCTCAGGAGAAATGGTCTTAGATTTGTGTGCGATTCCTTGTTGTGAAGTAAATGGAATTAATATTCCTGATCAAGATTACCTTTGTTTCGAAGATGTACCATCACCAACAACGATGCTTGAATTTGAAGCTATGGGTGGTACAATTGATATTGTTGATTTAGTTGGTAGCAATGGTTGCGAAGATATTTTATTTACATACACTGATGATGCAGTACCCTCAGACATATGCGTAGACAAAGCATTTCAAAGAACTTATGAAATATGCTTCTGTGGAGATCAAAACTTTACAGTAACGCAATCTATAACAATAAGTGCTGACAACTTACCTCCAACAATTGAAGTAGATGGTAGCACGACAGATTTTCCCACAATAGACTTAGGATGTGTACTTGAGGTACCCACCCTTCCATCCGAATTACCAGTTACAGATGTTGTTGATGATTGCTCTATTGTAGATCTTACCTCAGCAGTAATCACAGATGATAGTCCAGGAATAGATTTAGGCAATTGTCAATTTTTAATCACCAGGACTTATTCGATTGTAGATGCCTGTGATTCTGAAGCACTGCTTACCGAAACTTGGACTTATACTCTAAATGCCAGTCCTCCCGTTTTTGATAGTACACCTTTTGATATTAGTTATACTTGTATTGATGATGTTCCAGCTGCTGAAGATTTAGCATGGACTGATGATTGTGATGGCACAGGTACAACTCAAGTTGTTGAAACAATCGGAACAATTGATGCCTGCACTGGAGGAACTATTACAAGAGAATGGTCTTATACAGATCAATGTGGACTAAGTGTAAATCACATACAATCGATACAAATAACCCCCGACAATGGCTTGGTTTTTTCAAATTTACCAGCCGACATTACCATCAGTTGCACTGACCCAATACCACCTCAAGAAGATTTAACTTATACAAATAATGCACTTAATCCAAGTTGTGAAGAATCTGGAACAGTATCTCCTACAGACCTTGGATCACTAAATACTTGTGGAGATGTTTTAACAAGAACTTGGGAGTTTACTTCTGCTTGCGGAAGTATTGTTTCTCATACTCAAAGTATTTCTTTAATAGATAATATGCCTCCCGTTCTTCAATCTACTCCTGGTGATATTACAATAAGCTGCGCATCTGATATACCAGCTATTCCTGATATTCCTTGGACAGATGATTGTGACGGAACTGGTTCTGCAGTGGTTACTGATACTCCAAACCTAAATGGATGTAATGGTGGGACTATTGAAAGATCAATTTCTTATACAGACAATTGTAACAATACAGTAGAATATATCCAAAATATTATTGTATCACCGTATCCAAGTGTAGACTGGATTACCGCTCTTCCAGCTGATTTTTCCATTTTATGTGGAGAGACAGTACCCTCATCTATTGATTTAGAATATTCTAATGGCTTAGATGGAACCGATTGTTTCGTCACGGGTATCATTTCGCCTGTAGATAATGGATCACTAAATCAATGTGGTGATATTATTACAAGAACATGGACTCTTGCGGCAAATTCAGCGGATTGTATAGAAGAACTAACTCATTCTATAACTATCACTTTGGAAGATGATGGTCTTCCTAATTTTATCAATCTTCCTCCCACTTCCGTAAATGTAGATTGCGTTTCAGACATTCCAAGTTCTCAAGATTTAGAGTGGGAAGATGATTGCGATGGAACAGGAACAGTTGGCTATACTGATGATGGAGTCCCTGATGCCTGTAATGGAGGAAATATTACTCGTACTTGGAGCTTTACAGATAATTGTGGAAATGGACCAATTATTTTTTCGCAATTATATATAATTCAAGGAACACCATTTACTCCTTGTGATGATCAAGATGATTGCACAGAAAATGATATGGAAAAATTGGATTGCGATGGTAATATTTGTATTCCATGTCAAGGAACACCTACAGATTGTAGTGGAGATATAAGTTTTATTAGTTGTGATGATAATAATCCATGTACAGAAAATGATGAAGAAGGATTAGCTTGTGATGGAACAATTTGTGTACCATGCCAAGGTTCTGTTGCTGCAACTTGCTCTGGACTAATTCCTAATGAAATAATGCCGTGCGATGACGGAGATCCTTGCACAAGCAATGATGTATATGAAGTAGATGGCTGCGACCTTACTACCGAATGTGTACCTTGTCAAGGAACTTATAGTCCAACGCCAGATCCTACACCTGATACAAATAATATTGGATGTATGGATGAAACTACGACAATATCTCTTTCTGGTTGTGGAGGAACTACAACATGGTATGATGCTCCGGGTGGCAATATTTTGCATATTGGAGAATCCTTTACCACTCCAACTCTATCAACAAATACCTCATTCTACGTTAGTTGTACAATCGACGGATGTGAATCAAATGCAATAGAAGTTCCAGTATCTGTTGTTACAGCTGATCAGGTAAATATTTCTGGACCAAACGAATTGTGTATTGGTCAAGAAACAATTACACTTACTGCAGATTCTGGTTATGATTCCTATGATTGGGGATCTGGAGCAGGACCATCTGCTAGTCTAGATGTTTCTGAAGCAGGCACCTATAACGTTACTGCGACAGACTCAAATGGATGTACTTCAACTACAAGCATAACTGTTAATGCAGCACCAGAGCCTAATATTAGTATTGCTGGATCTACAACATTCTGTATTGGAAGTTTTACCTCACTAAATGTTCCAGATGGTTTTTCTAACTATTCTTGGGCACCTAATGGGGAAACTGGTAGTTCAATAAATGTTGATGCTGCTGGCACATATTCTGTTACCGTAACCAATTCTTCAGGATGTACAAATGAAGCAAGTATTGATGTTACAGAAGCAGATGGTTTGATGCCTGTCATAAGTGGAGATTTAAGTTTTTGTGAAGGAGGAAGTACAGACATAAGTGTAGGAACAGGTTATGCAACTGTTGATTGGAGCCCTACAGGTGAATCATCTGAAACAATTACCGTTAGCACTGTACAAAGCTATTCTGTTACAGTATCAGATCTATCAGGTTGTACTGGAATTGCAACAGTAGATATTACTGAAAACCCCAACCCCACTCCTACAATTTCTGGAGATGTAGTGGTTTGTGAAAATGGATCTGGAACAATTGCTGTTGATGGAAACTTTACAGCCTACCAGTGGGGAGATGGAAGTATAAATCAAGATTTAGTAGTAACAAGTCCAGGCACATATTCTGTAACCGTTATTGATGATAACGGTTGTTCAGGCTCTACAACTTTTGATGTTGATCCAGCTCCTGACCCAATAGTCAGCATTACTGGAGACCTAGCAATTTGCCCAGGTGGAAGCGATAACACAATTTTAACTGCAACTGATGGATTTGTTTCTTACGAATGGAGTGAAGGAGGAGAAACAAGCAATACCTTAGAAGTAAACGCAATTGGCACATATACTGTAACCGTTACTGATGCAAATGGCTGTAATGGTGAAGCTTCAGTAAATGTTACTGAAGATACTCCACCGGTAGTTAACATCGATGGAAACCAGCAATTTTGCTCGGGCTTTACAACATCACTAACTGCAACTGCTGGTTTTGATAATTATCAATGGAGTACTGGTGATAATTCAGAATCAATCGAAGCAGGCACAGGAGGAACATATTCTGTCACTGTAACTGATTCAAATGGATGTACTAATGAAGCAATGACTAATATTACAGAGTTGACTGAACTAATGCCTGAAATTCTTGGCGACCTAAGCATTTGCCCAGGAGGAAGTTCGGATGTTGAACTTACAGTAGCAGGTAGTTTTGATATTTATGATTGGGGAAATGGCCCTGGATCAGAAACTTCACTCACCGTAAATTCACCTGGCTCATATTCAGTAACTGTTACTGATGCAAATGGCTGTTCTGGTAATTCAAGCGTCACAATCGTTGAAAACGATGTTGATGAAATAACGATTCAAGGTGGACCAACTTTCTGCGCCGGTACAACCTTGGATTTATCTGCACAAGGCAATTTTGAAAGTTATACTTGGTCTGTTGGTATCACCTCTAATGAAATCACAATCAATACGCCTGGCACTTATTCAGTAACTGCTACTGATATCAATGGCTGTACAAATACTTCCGAAATTGAGATTATGGAAATTCCAGACCCAACAGTATCCATTGATGGAAATTTGATGTTATGTCCTGGTGATCTTGATAATACTACATTAAGTGCAACAGAAGGATTCCAAAATTACGCATGGTCAGATGGAACAAATGGCTCCAATGAAATTACTGTAAGTACAATAGGCACTTTTACTGTGACCGTAACAGATGAAAATGGTTGTACCAATACAGCATCTGTTGATATTACGGAACATACACGGCCAGAAGTATCCATTGAAGGAAATATGGTGTTCTGTACTGGATTTAGCTCCAGCATAAAAGCAACTGATGGTTTTGAGTCATACGAATGGAACACTGGTGGCTTAACCGACCAAATTGAAGTTACAGAATCAGGAACTTACACAGTTACAGTTACTGATGTAAATGGCTGTACAAATACTGCTTCAATGGAAATTTCAGAACTCTCAGAATTGATGCCAATCATTTCAGGAAATTTAGATATTTGCCCTGGAGATTATGAAGAGG
>CALHKJ010000131.1 GCA_938033975.1 uncultured Saprospiraceae bacterium
GCCTTTGTCATCATAGGTGTATGAGCCATCTGCGCCAAAAATGTATTCTTCTTCTGTCATACAAAGTCTGTCTGTAAGAGGGCTAACTCCTCCATATGACCACCATATTTGAGATCTATCTTCAGGTCCAACAATACAAGCAAATTCTGCATCTGTATCATCTATATTTCTTGATAATTTCCAAACCTTTGATGTTTCACCAGTGATCTTTTTCACCTCTGTGTTTGGATCTGTTATGGTAATTGTTTTGCTAGAAGTTCTTGACTCAGTTCCATTGATTGCCTCAAGGCTCACTGTATAATCACCGCCTCCTGCATAAGAATGGGTTGGATTTTCCTCTGTCGAGGTATTTCCATCTCCAAAATCCCAAACATAACTTGTTGCGTTTTGTGAGAAATTAGAGAAAACGACTTTTAGAAAGTCAGTTTCATCTATTTCAAATTGGAAACTGGAAATAGGAGTATCCGCAATGGGGTTCATTGGTTCTTCAGGATCATCGTTACAAGCTGTTACGAGAAACAAACTCGCTACGAAGATGAGACTGAATTTGAAGTATTTCATATGGTATGTATTTAATTATGGTTGATTATGTAACAGTCAAAATGTTATTTGGTTTAACGATTCAAATCACATTTTTGTTGGTCTAAGTGTCAAAAGTACAATATCTATGTAAATTGCCCAACTTGGTAACTAAGTATTTTACTATATCCTTTCAAATGTACGTAATTAAAGGGTTTTTAGTTTTATATGAAGCAGTCAGAACGACCATTTCACACATTAGACTTATCGATAATAATTGTTTTCATCTTGAACTTGATTCTTGCAGAGTAGTATATAGTTGCTAATTAGCTTAAAGCGTGAAAGAAGCTTACTTTTGCAGACATGGATGATCAGCTTACATTTGAAGATTGGAAACTATCCAAACAGCTAAAGTCTGCTATTGATGAATTGGGTTTTGTCAAACCGACACCCATTCAGGCAGAATCTTACTCTTTAATCCTTTCTGGAAGAAATGTAGTTGGTATATCTCAGACTGGAACCGGCAAAACTTTGGCTTTTATGCTCCCCGTTCTTCAGGATATGAAGTTTTCTGAGCAAATTGCTCCCAGGGTATTGGTTTTGGTTCCAACACGGGAATTAGTCGTCCAGTTGGTCAATAACATCCAAGAATATTCAAAGTATAAAACAGTAAGGGTCATCGGAGTCTATGGTGGCGCTAATATCAATAAGCAAAAAGAAGCGGTTGCTCAAGGTTCCGACATTATTGTTGCTACTCCTGGTCGATTATATGACATAGTCATGCATGGAGCCTTGTCCATGAAGTCTGTCAAGAAATTGATCATAGATGAAGTAGATGTGATGCTGGACTTAGGCTTTCGGTTTCAATTGAATAATATATTTGAATTGCTTCCCAGCAAAAGGCAAAACATTATGTTTTCAGCAACGATGACGGATGAGGTGAATACCTTGATTCATGATTTTTTTGTTGAGCCTCATAGCATCTCGATTGCAGTCAGTGGTACACCTCTTGAGAATATAAAACAAACTTGCTACGCTGTACCAAATTTTTATACCAAGGCAAACTTGTTAAGCCTTTTGTTGCAGGATAAAGACACTTACTCCAAGGTTTTGGTATTTGTATCTTCAAAGAAAAATGCTGATCGCTTACTCCCCAAGATGCAGGAAGTATATGGAGAGGAAATTGGAGTAATTCACTCCAACAAAACTCAGAACTATCGACTGAGAAACATTGAAGCCTTTGAAGAAGGAAAAATGCGGGTCTTGATCGCAACCGATGTTATTGCGAGAGGATTGGATCTTGAAAAAGTATCGCATGTATTCAATATAGATACACCCAATTTCCCAGAAAACTATATGCACCGAATAGGTAGAACGGGAAGAGCCGAAGAACAAGGTAGTTCTATTTTGTTTTTTACTGAAAAGGAACTTGATGCAAAAGAAGCAATAGAAGATCTGATGGATTATCAGATTCCACAGTTGACCTTGCCAGAAGATTTGGTCTTCTCTCAGGAGTTAATCCCAGAAGAAAGGAAAACAAGAAGTGGTGAAAGTAATTACAATCGAAACGATAAGAAAAAGCTTTCAGGAGATGCCTTCCATGAAAAGAAGGACAAGAATAAAAAAGTAAACCTTGGGAGTAAATGGAAAAGAATCGGTGCTAAGAAATACAAAAAGCCACAAAAGAGAGGAGATAAGATTCAAAATATGGCGAGTAAGAGAAGAAAGAAGAAAAAGTAATTCTTACTGTATCTGAAAATGAATATGGTCATCGTGCCTTACCGAATGACATCCTTGAAATCGGATCTTTGAATGGCTTAAGCCAAGCCTGTCTTTCAAATGTGGTTCAATAAATAATTTCTGTGCTCCCGTTTTCGACAATAAAATTCGTATTAATTGTTTGGTTCTAGATTCATCTAGACTGTATCCACTTCTTTCACCGAAGCTCACATACTTAGTTAGATCATACTGCCAATGGCCAGATTTTATACAAGCAGCAGGCTGGTTTTTTTCATGCTTTTTGGGCTGAACAAAAACTCCATAGCCAGAGCGTGAAGGCTTTTTGTTGGTTGCTTTGCCGTCTTTTAGGTATTGAAAAGAAAGGTCTACCTTCTTGCCATCATTGTGGCTAAGGTGTGGCAGTAAGGGGAAACCATCTATGAATGGGAAATTGGCATCAAGGTATTTTACTTTCAGATTTGTATTATTTGCCTTAAAGTCTGAAGTAGATTCTAATAAAATGCCTTTTAGTTTTGGCTGGACATAGTGTCTGTTCATCAAGATCGTCATGTAATTATGAGGAACCAAATCTCCTGTCATTGGCAATGCAACACGTCCATTTAATTTTGATAACTGTGGTACTATAAGGAGGCAAGAAATTAGATAAATAGCTAAGAAGCTAATCATTCTAAATCTTTTGCTTCTCTTTTTATTGGACCACGTAAAAAATAGGAAAACAATAACCCAAATCAGACCACCAATCTGTGTGAGTACAGTTAGTAGTGTGATGATTAAGAGGTGTGCTAATAATTTTAGTGCTATCAATGTCTATTGTTCTAGACATTAAGCGAAGCAA
>CALHKJ010000132.1 GCA_938033975.1 uncultured Saprospiraceae bacterium
AGTATTTCAGGATTTTTTAATTTGTTTACCTTCCCAGATTTCACTCAATGGAACAATCCTCAGGTTTGGGTAGTGGCAATCACAATAGCGATTGTTGCTTCATTAGAAACTTTACTTTGTTTAGAGGCAACTGACAATTTGGATCCATTGAAAAGAATAACACCAGCCAATCAAGAACTAAGAGCACAAGGTATAGGAAACTTGGTATCAGGCTTGATAGGAGGGCTTCCAGTTACTCAAGTTATTGTTAGAAGTTCGACTAATATACTATCCGGAGGAAAAACTAAGACTTCTGCAATTGCACATGGAATTATTTTATTATTAAGTGCCATGATGATTCCAGCAATATTAAATTTGATACCTCTTTCATGCCTTGCAGCAATTCTATTCCTTGTAGGTTACAAATTAGCAAGGCCAAGTTTGTTTAAAGAGATGTATAAAACAGGAATGAAAAACTTCATCCCATTCATCGTTACGATTCTTGCGATTGTCTTTACTGACTTATTGATGGGAATAGGAATAGGAATGGCAGTAGCAATCTTTTTTGTTCTTTATGACAATTACCAAAAGCCATTTTTATTCGAGAAAAACAAAGATTTTGGTGAAGACAGAAATATTGTAATTACACTTTCTGAGGATGTTACTTTCTTAAATAAGGCAAATATCAAGAGAGCTTTGAATATTATTCCAAACGATTGTTCTGTAACAATTGATGCTTCTAAATCAATCAACATCCACAATGATGTCATTGAGATTATTGAGGAGTTTGAGGTCAATGCAAAAGAGCGAAATATAGAAGTGAATATCATTGAAAGAAATCAAAAGAGCATCGGTACGTCACCGGTCAAAATACTTGAAGACAGTATGGTCGAATTTGAGCTAGAGCCATCTTTGGCAAACTAGTCGAAAGAATTAAATAACAGGATGATAATGCGTAGAGTCATGATTGGCTCTGCGCATTTTTATTTTGTGCCTCTCCCTCCTTGATATTTTAAACCGCCTTCCGACGGATTTAAAATATCTTTTCCTCCATACGCCACCTGGCGAATAGAGGAATTGAACTCCAAAAAATGAGTTATCCACAATATTCTTGTAGATACATGCTGTTTAAATTAAACAAGCTAAGTTGATAGATTGCAAATAAACAATTTCGAAACTCAATTCCTCTTTCCTTAGCATGAGGGAAGATTATAAATCATATTTCACCTCCCTGAATTCTACTGCGCCAGTTGGCGGACAGAACCTACCTTCATGAAGAACCGTAGGTGTTTAACCAAGTAGTATTTATATTCAGTGAAGACAAGACATTGTCCTTAACATTAAAGTATTTCGAAATTCAACTTCCGCTCCGCCAGTGGGCGGAGGGAAGATTATAAATCATATTTTGACTTTAGGAAAAAGATGATATTATAACCAGGGAGGAATTGGGCCAAAGGCCCTAAAACAAGCCATAAAATGCAATTCCAGCTCTAAAACTGACTTCTCAACGACAATAGTCTTAGTCTGTAGTAGTTTTGTCTAAATTCAGTAGTATTTGAGTGGGGGTTTGTAGTGGTATTGATGTCTTATATATAGAAGCATTTAAAACAATTACACAAACAATTAAACAAAAGATGGTAGGCGCAAGAGTTGAAAACAAATTAGAAAAGTTGATGAGAGGGGCACACAAAATTCTAAAAGAATGGATTGAGACACCGAGATCAAACAAGCAAGTCAAGCTGGTGAAAGTTCCAGTGATTACAAAAAGGTATTAAGAGAATTCTCTACCAGTCAAAAGAGGGCAAAAAAAAAGCTGCTTGAATTGTGATCAAACAGCTTAATCTCTACCAGTCAAATAGAGAACCCTAAACGAGAAAGTTATTTTAAGACAACGATCTTTTCAGTAAGTCGTTGATTGTCTATTATAGTTTGGACCATATACACACCAGTAGGTAGCGCATCTAAATCAATTTTATAAGATTGAGTATTCGATAGATTATTCTGCACTAAAACCTGCTCCCCTACTTCATTAAATATTACTGTATTCAATTGAGTATCTGATGACACACCATCAAGTGTGACATTAATAAAATCAGAAGTTGGATTTGGATAAACAGCCATTTTTATACTTACATTTTTCCCTTCCATTGACACAACAACAGTTTTAGAATAAGAAATTGTTCCATCAAAATCCACAGACTTAATTCTATAATAAGCAATGCTAGCTGTGCCCAATTCAAAATCATCAAAAGAATATTTTGCTCCTTGGTATACTGAGCCAATTGAATAAACCTTATCAATTGATTCAAATCTGTTGGCAGCCCCTAGGCTTCTTTCTACAATAAAATAATCTAGTTCATCTTCTGAGGCAGTCGCCCACTCTACCACGTTATAGCCTCCCATATTTTTAGCTGAAATACTAGCCCATGAAACTGGTAAAACAAAAGAGCCAACACCTGCAGTAAATCCTGTTCTTGCAGCCTCGTCTGAAATATCTATGAATGGTGTCGTTGCAGGTCCATTGCTGTGATCAACATCACTGTCCATGCTTTCGTCATTACCAACATTTGGAGTAGTAAAACTCAAACCACTTGTTAGCTCAAAATGTAGATGGTAATCACCTAACTCAATTTCACTTAACAAGAATTGTCCATCAGCTTGAGAGATAGTAGATTTTACAATTTCTCCTTCTCTATTGATTGCATTGATTCTTACATCAGGCACTCCAAAGTCTCCCTCATCATATACCCCATTTTCATTTTTATCATAAAAAACAAAATCTCTAATTGAACCAAAAGGTTTCACTCCTGGGTTACAAGGATTGGCGTGCGGCTCTATTGTAAAAGGTGCAAAATTAACACTGCAACCATATTGATTAATCAATACAATATCATTATAAAAACCTGGTAGAGCTGGGAAGCTTTGTGATTCGCTTGTTAAAAATCCAATTTGAATTACTGAATTTGCAGGCTCATAAAAAGCTGTGATTGCCATTGGAAATGCTCCTAGATCAGTTTCATCTGTAGAAATGATAATCTCACCTTCACTACATGGATCTGTTGGATTTTTTACAGAGATACTTGCCTCAGACATAAGATCTAATGCCTCAAAATCTGGCAAACTTAGTTCACAACCTGTGCCACTTACAGCCCTTATCGAAGAGTAGTTCCCTTCATCAAGAATCACCTGCTGATATTGTGTAAACAAAAGTGCAACCAGATATTCTTCTCCTTCCAATTCAGCATATACTTCAACCGGAAAGTTTTCTGGATTATCTGAACCGACATAGAATTCAACAACTGCATATTCGCAGCTTGACTCCTGAGTATTTTCTTGATAAAAAACTTCTAAATCATTGCCAGCTTTTACGGTAAATCCAGCCAATGAAATTACACAGCCTGATTGGCTTACAGCTTTTCCATAACTATATGTTCCTTCTTCTAATTGAACAATTTGTTCAGCATCTTCAATAGTAGCAATTAAATTTTCATTATCATCTTTACTTGCAAAAAACTGAACTGGAAATATATTTTCGTCACTAGTTGTAACATTAAATACGACGTCACCATGACCACATACTTGGGAATTACCAATAGGCAAAACAGAGGCATAATACTCAATAAAATCAAAGTTGAAATTGAATAATTTTGGACACTCCCCCTCCTTTCTTGCTAAAACCTGATATTCAAGTTCTCCTCTTACTACTGCCGTAATACTTTCTGAAATTTCTCCAGTGCTCCATTCGTAAGAGTCAAAACCTTCTGGCGCTGTTAATGTAGTTTCACTTTGGGAGCAAATGGTAATTTCTTCCAACTCAACAAGTTCAGATCCACCAATAATTATTGATTTGTTCAATACAATTTCGCAACCAAACTCTGTTGTAGCTACAACAGATATCATTGTTGTCTCTGACACAAATTGACTAAAAGTATTACTTTGAGATCCATCACTCCAAACATAAGAAGGACCACTAGCTAAGCTTGCTACATAATCAAAAGCTAAGCAAGAATTTTGCTCTTCTCCTAAGTCTAGATAATTTAATTGAAATGTGGTTTCTTCTCTAGAACCGTCACCAAAAGTTTTAACTACTAAATAACTCCCAGCCTTAGTTTGATCAAAATCCTCAACTACAAGCTCAGGTCCACTACCTACAAAAAATAGATTGTGGTACCAAGATATATCAACCAACTCAGTTCCTTTTGGAATCGACATTTG
>CALHKJ010000133.1 GCA_938033975.1 uncultured Saprospiraceae bacterium
ACATAATACATCTGACCTTCCTTATCCGGCAATTGTCCAGTTCCTCTAGCCGTATCCTCATTTACGAGAAGTGGAGGAATGATTTCCTCATAACCAGCAGCATGAGCTTCATCTAAAAAGAAATTGATCAAAGCTCTTTCCAACCTAGCACCTTTACCTCTAAATAGAGGAAAGCCAGCTCCAGTGATTTTAACTCCTAATTCGAAGTCAATCAAATTGTATTTGTCTGCTAAGTCCCAGTGAGGCATAGCATTATCGCCAAGCTCTGGAAGCTTACCATCCCATTCTTGAATCACTTCATTGTCTTCATCCGAATTGCCATTTGGAACGGCATCGTTTGCAATATTTGGAACACTCAATAGTAAATCAATCAATTCAGTGTTGACTGACTTCATTTTGTCCTCTGTCGCCTTAATTGTCTCCTTGAGGCTTGCAACTTCTTGTTTTTTTGACTCTGCTTCGTCCTTTTGACCTTTTCTCATCAAATTGCCAATTTCCTTGCTTGCACTATTTACGGATGCAAGATTGCCGTCATTTTCGGTTTGCAATTTTTTTCTTTGATCATCTAAGTCGAGAATTGTGTCTAAAACCCCCAGTTTCTCTTGTTTCCAGTTCCTTTTTAGCAGACTGGCGATAACTCTTTCTTTGTCCTCTCGGATCTGATTTACTAATAACATTGCTTCATCTTTATTTCTAATACAAAGGTATCATTTTTGTTTTTCATTTAATTAGCATTATATTTGCACTACAATCATATATGGAAGGCTATATCGCTAGTCTCCTCAAATTTCACTATTTCTCCTTCCAATTTCACATTACACATATTTTTTACTTGAACACACGATTATGTATGATATTTTGCAGCTGAACGAAATGTTGATGCCTGAACTCAAAGAACTGGCTGAAAACATTGGGCTCAAAAAATACAAAAGCTTAAGTAAGCAAGATCTTATTTATAGGATTTTGGATCAACAAGCTATAAATGGCAATCCTGCTGATTCTTCCGATTCAGAGGCAAAGCCAGCTAAGGAGAAAAAAGCTAGAAAACCAAGAGAGGTCAAGAAAAAACCTGTCAAAGCTAAAAAAGAAGCTGCTCCAACAAAAGAAGAAAAGCCTGAGAAAACTGAAAAGGTAGAAGAGAAAAAGGAAGAAAAGCAAGAGGCTAAAAAGGAACAATCTTCAGATAAGAGAGAAAACGATAAGAATAATAGAAATTCTAATTCGAACAAGAGAGATAACAACAATCGAGACAACAGAAATAAGGGAAGAAACGATAATAGAAACGACAACAGAAACAAAAAGCAAGATACCGATCCTAAATTCAAGTTTTCTGTAGATGTTGATGGAATCATAGAAGGCAATGGAATATTAGAAATGATGTCAGATGGGTATGGGTTTTTAAGGTCTTCGGACTACAATTACTTATCAAGTCCAGATGATATTTATGTTTCTCCTTCACAAATAAAGTTATTCGGTCTTAAAACTGGAGACAGTGTTCAAGGAGCGATTAGACCTCCGAAAGAAGGTGAGAAATATTTTGCCTTATTAAAGGTTTCAATGATCAACGGTTTATCTCCTGAACAAATTAGAGAACGAGTACCGTTTGATTATATCACTCCACTTTTCCCAGAGGAAAAATTTACCTTGACCTCACATCCTGCTGGTAAAGATTACGGAAATAGATTGATTGATCTTTTTGCACCTATTGGTAAAGGACAAAGAGGATTGATCGTAGCACAACCAAAAACGGGTAAAACCTTTTTGTTGAAAGACATAGCAAACGCAATTGCTAAAAACCATCCTGAATGCTATATGATGGTTTTGTTAATCGATGAAAGACCGGAGGAAGTTACAGATATGCAGCGCTCAGTAAATGCGGAAGTGATTGCTTCTACCTTTGATATGCCAGCTGATAATCACGTAAGAGTTGCGAATATCGTTATTGAAAAGGCAAAAAGAATGACTGAGAGTGGACATGATGTAATCATCCTACTCGATTCAATCACAAGACTTGCGAGAGCTTATAATACAGTTGCTCCTTCTTCTGGAAAGGTACTTTCTGGTGGTGTGGAAGCAAATGCACTCCAGAAGCCTAAAAAATTCTTTGGGGCGGCAAGAAATATCGAAAATGGCGGCTCTTTGACAATTTTAGCTACAGCCCTTACAGATACTGGATCCAAGATGGATGAGGTAATCTTTGAAGAATTCAAAGGAACGGGTAATATGGAGCTTCAATTGGATAGAACATTGGCTAATAAGCGTATGTATCCTGCAATTGACTTTACTAGATCAAGTACGAGAAGGGAAGAGTTATTGCTTGATGAAGCGACATTAAAGAGAATGTTTGTGCTTAGAAAGCATCTGGCGGATATGAAACCGGATGAAGCATATGACTTCTTAAAGAAACATATGGTAGGAACTACCAGTAATGATGAATTTATCGTCTCAATGAATGGATAAAATGTTGGATTATTAAGCAATTTGACTTATTTTCGCAGCACTTTAGAACTACTGAGGACAAAATAAACAGAATACGATGAAAAGGACTTATCAACCTTCCAACAAGAAGAGAGTAAACAAGCACGGATTTAGAGCTAGAATGGCTACTAAAAACGGCAGGAAGGTATTGGCTAGAAGAAGAGCCAAAGGAAGATACAAGCTAACTGTATCTGACGAAATGCACGTTAAGTAAGCATTTTAACCTTACTCCATACCATATATCTAGATGTTTAAAGCTACTCTGTCCTCAGACGAGCGCCTTAAGAGTAGAAAACAAATCAATTATTTATTTGATAAGGGTAGTCAACTATTTAGTCATCCACTAAAAGTATATTATCTGGTCAATGAAAGCTCTTCAGCACCTGCAGAAGGGCTTAACTTGCGTTTTGGGGTAACAGTACCAAAGGCAATTTATAAAAAGGCTGTGGTACGTAACAGGCTCAAAAGGAAGATAAGAGAGAGTTACCGCAAGGCTAAAGCTGAGTTTCTAAAGGATAATAGTCATATCCATCAATCAGTAGATTGGTTTTTTATCTATATCGACAGAAATGGGAATGAAGAAAGGCTCGATCAAGCAATGGCAAAAATATTTGATCAATTGTCCGAGAAATTGAGTTAATTTTGCTTTGAAAGCAACCAATCAATCGCTTCCATGTATCCAGGCAATCCTTTACCAATGATATGATGTGCGCAAGCTTCCGTAAGGAATGAATGCTTTCTAAAATCTTCTCGTTTATTAATATCAGATATATGTACTTCGATGACTGGATTGGTGATCCCTTTTATAGCATCGGCAATTGCAATTGAAGTATGTGTGTATGCACCGGCATTTAAAATGATTCCTGTAGAATCCTCAAATCCCCACTCATGCAATTTGTCAATGATAAGTCCTTCATGGTTTGTTTGGAAATAGTCCAAATTTACGGAAGTGTAATTTGCTTTAAGCTCTGCATAGTATTCCATAAAAGTGGTAGAGCCATAAATTTCTGGCTCACGAATCCCAACTAGATTTAAGTTGGGGCCATTGAGG
>CALHKJ010000134.1 GCA_938033975.1 uncultured Saprospiraceae bacterium
GGTCCAATATTTAATTTTGACCCTTTGCCTTTGTATGAAAACGAAAGCATCATCGATACATTAGAAGATCAATCAAATTTGACTACCCAAATAACAGATAGAAGTGTTGAATTCATCGAAAAGAATAAAGCAAATCCATTCTTTTTGTACATAGCACATCCTCAGCCACATGTTCCTCTTTATGTTTCTGACAAATTCAAAGGGAAGTCAGAAAGGGGCTTGTATGGAGATGTCATTATGGAAATTGATTGGTCCGTCGGAGAAATTCTATCAGCTTTAAAACGATATGGAATTGAGGATAACACCTTGGTTATTTTTACGTCTGATAATGGCCCCTGGCTTAATTATGGAGTACATTCAGGAAGTGCTTTGCCACTAAGAGAAGGCAAAGGAACTGCATGGGAGGGTGGTCAAAGAGAACCATGCATTATTTATTATCCTAGTAAAATTAAAGCAGGTAGAAGTATCAATACTCCAATGATGAACATTGATGTTTTTCCAACCATAGCATACTTGACAAATACAAAATTACCAGCACACGAAATTGATGGAAAAAATGTTTGGGATATCTGGAGTGGGGTGTCATCGGAAAGCCCACATGAGGCATACTTTTATTATTACAAAGTAAATGAGTTGCATGCTGTCCGGTATGGAAAATGGAAAATGTATTTTCCGCATACTTATCGATCTCTCAATGGAAGAGAGGGCGGTAAAAATGGAAACCCTGTAGATTACGATCAAAATGTATTGAGCTCAATTGAGTTGTATGATCTTGAAAATGACCTCTCTGAAAAAATAAATGTAGTAGATCAACATCCTGATGTAGTAAGCAAAATAGAAGCTTTGGCTGCAACTATGAGGACGAAACTGGGTGACTCCTTAACTGACGTCCAAGGAAATGAAAATAGAGAAGTAGGTATTGTTGAGTAATTTTTAGTTGGCTGATATAAACGCTTGGACCACCTCTAATAATTCAAGAGGTTTTTCTGCATGAACCCAATGGCCTGCATCTTCAATGGTATGAAATTTTGCATTGGGAAATACCTTTGAAATTTCTGGTTTATCATCTTCCACAATATAATTGGACTTTGAGCCATTTATAAAAATGCATTTAACCTCAGAAACACTTTGATCAACTGGTTGGATAATATTATCATACTTTTCAGTTAGTAATGCAAGATTCATTTTCCATCGAAAGCCTCCTTCTGGATTACGGCTCAGATTTTTCATTAAAAATTGACGCACTCCCCAATCAGAAATATATTTTGCTAAAGCGTCATCAGCTTCTCCTCTGTCCTGAATCTCTGAAGGTGAGATACTATGAAGGGCATCAAGTATATCTGTATGATGATTGTTGTACGCCTTTGGAGCAATGTCTACCACAATACTTGACAAGACCTTCTCTTCATGTAATTGAGTGAATTTCATGACCGTCTTGCCTCCCATAGAATGCCCAAGCAAGTGAGCTTTTTCTATTCCATGCTGATTCATAAAATCAGAAAGGTCATTTGCGAGAAGCGTATAATCAAAATCATCAGTATGAGGGGACCTACCATGATCGCGCTGGTCTACAAGATAAACCTTGTAGTTTTCCGATAATTTTCTTCCAAAGGTTTTCCAATTGTCAAGCATGCCTAGGAAACCATGCAAAATAATGACAGGGGTGCCTTCACCTAATTCTTTATAGTTTAATTCTATTTCCTTCATATTGATTAAAAACACTTAAATTTGTCCTTTTGTTTTATAGAACACAAAGCTAAGATAATGGCCTTCAATTTAATATCTAAATATACCCCGACGGGTGATCAGCCTTTGGCAATCAAACATTTGGTGGATGGTATTAACGATGGCGAACCATATCAGGTTCTCTTAGGGGTGACAGGGTCAGGAAAAACTTTTACTGCTGCAAATGTTATCACTCAACTGAACAGACCAACACTAGTACTTACACACAATAAGACCTTGACTGCTCAATTGTATGCTGAGCTCACAGAATTTTTTCCTGAGAATGCTGTGGAATACTTTGTGTCATACTATGATTATTATCAGCCAGAAGCTTATATCTCTCACTCAGACATGTACATTGAAAAAGATCTTTCAATCAATGAGGAGGTTGATAAGCTAAGATTGAGAGCAGTTTCATCTTTACTTTCAGGTCGTAGAGATGTGATTATTGTTTCTTCCGTTTCGTGTATCTATGGTATGGGTAATCCTGAGGATTACAAAACAGGAATTATCAGGTTAAGCAAAGGGAAGGGACTAAGTAGGAACCAGTTTTTGTACAAGCTAGTGGAAATTCTTTATTCGAGAACCGAAACAGACTTTTCTAGAGGAACATTTAGGGTGAGAGGGGATACAGTAGACATTAATCTACCTTATGCAGATTATGGCTATCGTATTGTTTACTTTGGTGATGAGATTGAAGACATTCAACGATTGGAGTTGTCTTCAGGAAAACGTTTGGAGAGCGTAGATCATGCGGCTATTTTTCCAGCCAATCTCTATGTCGCTCCAAGAGATAGAATCAAGTTGATTATTCGTGAGATTGAAGACGAACTTAATGCGCATGAAAAGTTCTTTGAAGCCGAGGGAAGGTTTATTGAAGCTAAAAGAATACGAGAGCGAGTTACCTTTGATATTGAAATGATGCGTGAGTTAGGTTACTGCAACGGTATTGAAAACTATTCTAGATTTTTCGATGGTAGGAAACAAGGGACACGTCCATTTTGCCTTTTAGATTATTTTCCAGATGATTTTTTATTGTTGATTGATGAAAGTCACGTAACCATACCTCAAGTTCGCGGAATGTGGGGTGGTGATAGAGCTAGGAAAATCAATTTGGTGAATTACGGCTTTAGATTGCCATCAGCAATGGACAACAGACCTTTAAATTTTGAAGAATTTGAATCCCTTGCGCCTCAAACCATTTACATAAGTGCAACACCAAGTGATTATGAATTGGAGAAAACAGAAGGAGTTATTGTTGAACAAATTGTAAGACCTACTGGTTTGTTAGATCCTCCTATCGAGGTGAGACCGAGTATCAATCAAATTGATGACTTATTAGAAGAGATAAGAAAACGAAAAGAACAGGATGAGCGTGTTCTGATTACTACCTTGACAAAGAGAATGTCAGAGGAGCTTACCGATTATTTAATAAAGATTGGAATCAAGGTTAGATACATTCACTCTGAGGTAGATACCCTAGATAGAGTAGAAATATTAAGAGACCTTAGGTTGGGAGAATTTGATGTATTGGTAGGTGTAAACCTTTTGAGAGAGGGACTTGATTTGCCGGAAGTGTCTTTGGTGGCAATTATAGATGCAGATAAAGAAGGTTTCTTAAGGAATTCAAGGTCACTTACTCAGACAGCAGGGCGTGCCGCTAGAAATTCAAATGGTCTTGTGATTTTTTATGCTGATAAGATAACTGATAGCATGCAGATCACGATTGATGAGACCAATCGAAGAAGGGCAAAACAGATTGCCTACAATGAAGAACATGGAATCACTCCTACTACCATAAGTAAAACGAAGGAAGAGATACTGGCTCAAAAATCGATACTAGATATCAGAGGCAAGAAAACTAATGCTTATATCGAACCAGACAGAGATACGATGGCTGCTGATCCAATTATTGATTACATGTCCTCAGATCAATTGGTCATGCTTATTCAAGAGACCGAACGAAAAATGAAAAAGGCTGCCAAAGAGTTAGACTTTATCTCCGCGGCTCAATATAGAGATGAACTTTTTGAATTGAAGAAGAAGACTAAATCCTCCGTATAATTTGAAAAAGGAAAAAAAGTATCAAGCAATTGTTTTTGATTTTGGAAACATTTTCATGGAATTAGATTATCCAAAACTATTTGAGGATTTTTCTAATTTGCTAGGCTTTGAATTTAAAATTGAAACTATACCTCCAGACTTAATGGCAATCTTCGAACGCCATGAAAAAGGAGAGATAACAGATGAAGAATGGGTTTGGGCTTTTCAGAAAATAAAACCTGAATTAGAACCAAGAGATTTAATTAAGGCATGGAATGGCTTGCTGGTAGGTATGAAATCTCATCATTTTGAATTTCTAAAAGAGTTACGAAAAGATTATAAATTATACTTGTTGAGCAATATCAATTCTTTTCATGAACGTTGGATAGATGCCTATATGAAAAGGGTGTACCAAGTAGATGATTTTAAGACTGAGTATTTTGATGGTTATTATTATTCTCACCATATAGGTAAAAGGAAGCCAGAGGACAATGTCTATCAATTTGTGGCAAAAGAATTGCAATCAAAGGGTATTGATTCATTTTTATTTGTTGATGATAAGGAGGAAAATGTCTTATCTGCCACAAAAAATGCTTGGAATGCTGTCCAACACTTACCTGAGGACGATATAAGTGAAAAATTAGACCTTTATTTGCAAAAGAATTTAGACTTTAAAGAAAATAAGAATATGAAATTTGGTACAAAGACTATCCATGCTGGTGTAACACCAGATCCATCAACAGGAGCCATCATGACTCCAATTTTTCAAACTTCCACTTATGTACAAAGTGCACCTGGAGAACATCATGGCTATGAGTACGCAAGAACACAAAATCCAACTAGAGATGTTTTGCAGAAAAATTTGGCGGCATTAGAAAATGGGACTCATGCGATTTGTTATTCAAGTGGGCTTGCTGCATTGGATGCTGTGATCAAGTTGTTTAAGACTGGAGATGAAATCATTGGGGTTAATGACTTATATGGAGGTTCCTATCGTCAGATTACAAGAGTATACAGTCAATTCGGGATAAAGTCGAAATTCATTGATATGGCCAACATAGAAGATGTTGAAAATGCAATTAGTGCAGATACCAAATTGTTATGGATTGAAACTCCAACCAATCCAATGTTGAAAATTGTTGACATTGAAAAAATCACTAAGATTGCAAAAGCTAAAGGAATTTTAACTTGCGTAGATAATACCTTTGCATCTCCATATTTACAAAACCCATTAGATCTTGGTGCTGATTTAGTTTTACATAGTGCAACAAAATATATCAATGGTCACTCAGACGTGATTCTTGGAGCTGTTGTTACAAACAACAAGGAGCTAGCTGATAAATTATACTTTATTCAAAATGCAGTCGGAGCAGTTCCAGGACCTCAAGATTGCTTTTTAACGATTCGTGGAATTAAGACTTTGCATGTACGAGTACAACGAGCGTGTGACAACGCCAAAGAGATTGCTCAATTTTTGAGATCGCATGATAAAGTATCAAAGGTTTATTATCCAGGATTTGAAGACCACCCGAATCATGATGTTGCTAAAGCACAGATGAGAGATTTTGGGGGAATGATTTCATTTGATCTGCATGATAACTCTCAAGAAAATGCTTATAAGGTGTTGAGTAGTACCCACTATTTTTCACTAGCAGAATCTTTAGGTGGAGTAGAGTCGTTAATTGGACATCCGGCTTCAATGACGCATGCATCAATTCCTAGAGAAGAAAGATTGAAAGTAGGATTAACTGATTCTTTGATTCGATTGAGTATTGGAATCGAAGATGTAGAAGATTTGAAGAATGATCTAGCAAAAGCTTTGTCTTAGACTAAAATTTAGTCTACTAACTTTTGATGCATCTCTGCCAACTTCTTTTGGATATCAGCTAGTTTATCCTCTAAATATCCATCGTACATGACCTTGTCATCTGAGAATGATAGGTGTGCATAATATTCCCATATTTCATCTATCTCTTTGTACTCCATGGAGTAAGGTAGATAAGAGTCGTTGTCTGAAATCATAAACATTTGATGCTTCGAATCATCTTTTTTCAAACGCTTATAGACCACTCCGTTTTCCTTGCTAACAACTATGTAGGTCTTACCGTCTTTGATTGCTTGCAAGTTTTCTACATACTTAGAAATAACAATGGAGCCAGGTTCAACTGGTAACATGGAGTCTCCTCTAATTTCGAATCCTCTGTAAGTGCCAGTAGGAATATTAGGGAATTTTATTTTTGGTAAATCTTTAATGTATTCTGGATCTTGAAAACTATCGAGATACCCTGCTGCAGCCTTGGTTTCAACCAATTCAATATTTTCATTGTTTTCGGAATCAGTAGATATTGCAAGAACTTTGAGCTGACCTGGCCCTGAAGGTGTACCTCCAAATTGCAACTTGGTCTTTAACAATTCATCTGTCGATACTTTATAATAGTTGGCAAGTCTGATGAGTGTTTCTACATTCGGCTCAGTATATCCTCTTTCGTAGTCACCTAAGGTAGTCCTGGGAATGCTCATTTCATCTGCTAAGGTCTGCTGTGACAGTCCATTTAGCTTTCTGAGGTATTTTAGATTATCTGATAGCATAGCTCAAATATATTCTTTTTTTATAACATGTCGAAATATATGATATTTTTTGTCATTATTTCCGACAAGTTCTTTTTTTCTTCTTGAAATTCAATGATTGCTATATTTATGTATGCATAAGCCGGTTATTCTATTCATTATATCAATCTTCAGCTTCATCACTTTCGGGAGTTTTGGACAAATCACAATGCCGTCTGACATTTTTACAACTCACGATGGGATTCCTCAGATTCAAGTGATGGATATGATGCAAGATTCAAAAGGCTATATCTGGGTAGCCACCAAAAGAGGTCTTGCAAAATTTGATGGAACAAATTGGAAGGTGATTTCAGAGACTGAAAAGATGCAGGTCAATATCATTGCAGAAAACACCAAAGGAGAAATCCTTATTTTTCCGAGCCAAAGTGGCGTCGCTTATTTTTATAAAATTGTTGCTGATAAATTAATACGTAGCCAAGCACAGTTATACAACCTTACAAGTTGGAATACAGTTTGCAAAAATGATACGCTTTTTCATTTGAATTTATTGGAATCTAAAATTCAATTTATTGATTTGAAAGATATGTCCTTGTCGTCTGAAAAGGACATTGATATAACTAAATATAGGTTAGGGAAATATAGTGATCTTCATGGTTTAATTTTGACTGAGAAAAAAGGAAAGAATCTTAGAGCACATATTCGTGAAAGTGATCGAAAGTTTTTGTTTGAACAGAACGTACCAACAAAATTATTTCCAGTAAGAAAGGTTGGAGATCATATTATGATACATAAAAAGGATGAGCAATTGGAGCTTTTCAGTACCAATAGCTTCAAGAAGATAGCCACAGTAAAAACGAAAAATCAAAAACTCACGCTAGCTGAGGTGTACATAGCTGATGAATTTTATTATTGTGATGGAGATTATAATTATCGTTTCAACTCCAAAGCAAATAGACTCGAAAAGCTAAACTTGATCAACACAACAAGAAATATTTTCCTCAAGGATATAGATGGTAACCTTTGGAATAGTTCAGAGGCAGGGATTCAATTTTTTCCTAAAACAAATTTTGTTAGCTATAATAATAACGCATTAAATGATGCCTGGTTTTTTCAGCCTTACAAGGACCATTTTGTTTATGGGAATTTTTCTAGCGGATTAAAAAAGGTAAAATTGAATCCTATTGAGATTCAGGAATTGAAAAGTGATGTGAGAAACTCCATTTATTTTGATCCAAGTTTGGTTGGTGATAAATTGTACATCCCAGGCAGCTCTTATATTTCTATATATGAAAATGGGAAAGTTGAAAACCTTGATGCTGCTAATTTTAATACCCCTTTTTTGTGTTCACACCACGATCAAGCTTCAGGAAGGATTTATTTTGGGGGTTTGAAATCTATATTAGAGTTAGATCAGAATCATAAAATGGTTCACTACACAGACCTAGATGACAGTTTTTCTCGCTATGTGATTTCTATTGAAGATTTTGATGATCAACATTTGATTTTAGGAACCAGTACAGATCTTGTATTATTTAATAAAGAATCCAAAAAGTTTTCATCTTTGAATGATTTATTTGAAACATCAGAAAATACTGGAGGGATTTCTATAGAGAATGATAATAGAAATAATATATGGATTGGAAACAACAGTGGACTGTGGTTTCTTAATACTAAAGACAGAAAACTCCAACATATTGATCCAAATTATTTTAATGGCTATGTAATCTCGCTTATGCAAATAAAGCAAGGCTTATTAGCAATAGG
>CALHKJ010000135.1 GCA_938033975.1 uncultured Saprospiraceae bacterium
GAGTCCATGCCTTGAAGAATTGGATATCATGAGAAGGGTTTTGGATGAATCCAAATTTGCTGATTGGTCTTCTAAATTTTTAACAGGCATCCGAGAAAATAATTTAAATCTTGAGCCAGGGAAAATCAAAGACAGATCTGATGGAAAGCTAGTCCATCTTGATGGACTTAATTTTTCAAGAGCTTGGTGTTTGTATGGTGCAGCACAACACCTCAACAATCAAAACCTTATGGATGTAGCAGACAAGCATCTTGAATATTCCTTGAATAAGATTGCAGATGGAGATTATGCAGGAGAACATTGGTTGGCATCATTTGCATTATATGCATTGAAAACCAAAGATTTCAAATGAAGCTCTTTAAATATTTTGGCCCAAGTACCTTGGTTACTGCAGCATTTATTGGACCTGGCACTGTTGCGCTTTGCTCATTGACAGGTGCCACCAGTGGATTTAATTTGATTTGGGTTTTGATCTTTTCAGTCTTTACTACGATTATATTCCAAGAAATGGCTGCAAGGCTTGGCGTAGTTACACAAGAAGGTCTGGGTGAAGCAATTCGTAAATCGAGCTTGCCACATTTTTCCAAACTTATCATGATTGCAATAAGTATTGGAGCAATTTTAATTGGTAATGCTGCTTATGAAGCAGGTAATCTGGCGGGTGCAACTTTAGGTTTGGACCTGATCATTGACGGCTTCAAATTTTGGCCATTGATACTAGGCATCATTGCTGGCATTATCCTATTCATTGGGCAATATGCCTACCTTGAAAAATTTCTGATTGCTCTAGTTTTGATTATGAGCGTTTGTTTCTTTGTAACAGCCCTGATGTTACGTCCATCATTAAGTGACATATTGCCTGGTTTGATTCCGAATAAAGCCGATTTTAAAAACATCCTATATATCATTGGATTGATCGGGACGACTGTTGTTCCTTACAACCTATTTTTACATGCTTCAAGTATTAGTGAAAAATATACTTCCGTAAATGAGCTACCTGATTTAAGAATTGAAAATTTTATTGCCATCGTTTTAGGTGGCTTAATTTCAGTTTGTATCATTATTAGTTCAGCAATGATTTATTCAGATGGTTCTAAATTTATAGACGTTACTGATTTTGCTAGACAATTAGAACCATTGCTTGGCAGCTACGCTAAAACAGTTATGGCTATTGGCTTCTTTGCTGCTGGATTAAGCAGCGCCATTACAGCACCTTTGGCTGCCGCATATGCAGCCCGAGGACTTTTCAATCTTCCAAAAACATTTGATAATAATTATTTCAGACTCACTTGGTTTGCTGTCATTGTAATTGGTGTCGTAGTATCCATGTCTGGTTTTAAACCAGTTAGTGTTATTAAGTTTGCTCAAGTTGCTAATGGAATTTTACTTCCAGCCATTGCAGCATTCCTGATCTATATCTTAAACTCTAAAGATATAATGGGCAAATACATCAATACTAAATTGCAGAATGTGATATCAATATTTGTCTTACTTATCACTGTAGCCTTGGCTACTAGATCATTAATCAATGTCTTTGGCTGATAAACATATTGATATCAATTGTGACTTAGGAGAAATTGATCCTAGTTATAAGTTAGAAAAATCAATCATGCCTTTGATTGATAGATGCAACATTGCAGCTGGTGGTCATGCAGGAGATCACCACAGCATGAAGCAGGTAATGCTTTTGGCAAACAGCCAACAAGTTAAAATTGGCATTCATCCTTCTTACCCAGACAAAGACAATTTCGGAAGAGTAAAAATGTCTATCCAAGATGATAGTTTACTTGAGGCAATCGGAAATCAAATCAAAACCTTCCTGGAAATCGCAGAAGCCAGCAATATTATGATTGATCATATCAAGGCTCACGGTGCACTATATCATTACACAGCACACAATACTAATTTTGCGAAGCAGTATTTGGATTTGATCAATGCAATTTGCCCAAGTCTAAAAGTTCTTGTGCCTCCATATTCTGAAATTGTCAAGTTAATAGATAGTTATCCCCAGGTGTTTTTGATCGAAGCTTTTGCCGATCGAAGGTATACCGAAGAAGGTTCATTACAATCTAGAAAGATTGTAGGATCAGTCATTGACAATGTCGACGAACTTATCAAACAAGTAGATTCAATAGTAAACCAAAATGGAGTTTTTGTGGGGAGTACATTTTTGCCGCTTAAGGCGAATAGCATTTGCGTTCACAGCGACACCAATAATTCAGTTAAAGCATTAGAGGCTATCAAAAATCATTTTGGATGAATCCACTTTTAATAGCAAGCATAAATTTTAATTTAATTGAGATAGATAATGACAAGCTCTTGCTGCAAGTAACAAACAATCAAATAAAACAAAGCACGAGTATACCTTTGATTGCAGAACATATCAACAATAGCCAATTAAAGCAAATCCATAATGTGGTAGCTGCTGAAAATGAAATACTAATTTATTATAAAAAAGAAAGCTTCACAGAGCTTCTAAACGAGTTGCAGAAATTCAGCAATAGTAAAATTATACCTGATAAAGAATCATTTAAAATTGAAGTTTGTTTTGAATTCGGAGAAGATTGGGAAGCGGTATGCAATCATACTAAAAAGAAAAGAGAACAAATTATTTCTGAATTACTAAAATGCAAATTCCCGCTTATCAATTATGGATTTCAACCAGGCTTTATGTACCTAGATGATTTGGATGAAAGTCTTTCTGTTCCTAGGAGATCTACACCTCGACTAAAAGTACCTGCAGGAACTCTTGCTATTGGTGGAAAATATGTAGGCATTTACGGAAGTGAAAGTCCAGGCGGATGGAATATAATAGGAAGAAGTTCTCATAAAATAATTGACAACTTTGAAATAGAACACTTTCCATCAATAGGTCAGAAAATTGAATTTATTCAAATCGGTAAGCAAAGTTATTTACGGAAGTATGGCAAATAAGGGCTTTGAAATATTAAACGCAGGTCCTGATTTACGCGCAGTTACCTTAGATGCTAACAAACACATGTTTTATGGATTTCCTTTTGGTTCAGCAATGGATTACAAATCAGTGATGGCTGTCAATCAGGTTCTTGGGAAAGAACCAAACTCAAAGGTTTTGGAATGCTCACTTAAAGCCTGTAAGCTTAGAGCAAATGAAGATTCATTTATTTGTGTGGGAGGGGCTGACATGGGATGGAAAATAGATTCGGAGACTATAGAAGGATATCAATGCTATGAAATAAATACGGGACAAATTTTATCTGGGGGATTCAGCAAAAATGGTTTAAGATCATATATTGCATTTTCAAGGGAGATAGATGAAGTTAGTGGCAACCATATCATCTTTCAAAACGATTCAGAGAAATCAACTCCTCAACCAAAAGCTTATCAATTTAAAGTTAACAATAACTTGGTAATCCATAGAGGCCCTGAATGGAATTTACTTGACCAAAAGAGCAAGGAAGCAATGATGATCTATTCCGCAAGAATATCACCGAATTTAAGTCGCATGGGTACATACTTGGATGGTAAAGTCTTAACTATCAAAACAAATTTTCCCAAACAAAGTGTCTGTACTTTCCCAGGTGTTATCCAACTACTTCCTAGTGGACAACTATTAGTGCTTGCCCAAGATGCACAAACAACCGGCGGATATCCACGAATTGCATATTTAGATAAAGACAATCTAGCAGACTTCAATCAACTTCCTATAGGTAAAGAACTTAAATGGAGATTAGAAATACTCTAACTAAGATATTTCTTATGAATGTAAAAGGTACCAAATGGTAAAACTGAAGCTATGAGAACAATAAAGGTAGTTTTCATATCCCATTTCATTTTCGACCGAATCAATAATGCAATTACAATGTAGGCCATGAACAAAATACCATGTGGCATGCCAAGTAACTTAACCATTGCATCATTCTCCCAAATATACTTTAATGGGACTGCTACAAATAGTAACAAGATATAAGATAAACCCTCAAGGATACTGACAACTTTGAATACAGCTAACATCAATATTTATTTACATCA
>CALHKJ010000136.1 GCA_938033975.1 uncultured Saprospiraceae bacterium
CATTACTAAGATCAGTAATGAAAAAAACAGTAAGGGTAACCAGTAAAAGTTGTTTTAAGTTGAACATACTCAACTTGCCACTTCTACATGAAGTGGAATAATGATAGATTCGCATAAAGGCCATTTTTTAGGGTTATTGAAAATCCATATCAAATGAATGACACTATAGAGAAGGTTAGCCTAGAGCATATAAATCCTTATATGTAAGAACACAAAATCTTAGGAGTTTGAAGAAATGTTATTTAATCTTGTTTTAGATTATGATAATTATTTCAATGTAGATTTTTTTTAGTGAAAAAGAAAAGATTTTCCATTATGTAAATGTGTAATTAAAACCACCTAATCGCTTTCAACTACAAAAAACCTACCTAGTTTAAAACATGAATGAGCTCGATTCGCTCAGGTTTTTTTCAGCAAAATAGATTTAATTTTGAAAGAGCGGTTTAATGTTAATTACTTTATGAAACTTAATCTTAGCGTATTTATACTTTTCATAAAATCTGGAACAATCCTGTAGCCTTATTGTCCTAACTTATGCTTTTAAGAAATTTCCTTCAATTGATCCATAAGTTTTTGCCGGTCTACTTTCTGTTGTCTTCCCTTTCGGGGAATATTAGAAAAGTGAATAAAATCAGGTAATGCTTCTTTATCTATGGAATACTTTCCGCTTATCATTTTTTTCAAAAGCTTCTCTTTTGCTATTTTCGATTTTAATTCGACAAACAAATGTACTTCTTCATCTGCAAGCTTTTCATTGTATCGACCTAAATAAACTGAATCAAAAACTTCAGGAATTTTATTGATTGTAGGAATATACAAAGCTGGATACAAATTGAAATTTTTCCTGATGATCATATCCTTTTTTCTTCCTTTCAATATGAGTCGTCCTTGCTCATCTAAAAAGCCAAGATCTCCTGTAGTGTGCCATTCAGGCCTGGAGTCGAGATGCCAATATCGCTCAAATAATTGCGGGGATTTTAAATAGATTTCATCATCTTCTCCAATTTTAATTTCAATCCCTTCAACTGGAAGTCCAAGAGGGTCGCCTTCAGAATTTAATTTAGCTTTCTCTCTTCCATCAATGGTAGCCACAACAAGATTTTCCGTCATACCATAAAAACAAGTAATCTTGGTATGCTCAGGCAAATTTTCAATTAATCTATTTAAAAAACTTTGATGAACTGGTGCTGACCCTAAAATAATGTGATTAAGATTTTCTGGTAGTTTCTTTTTTGCACTTTCGCAAAAGTCGATTAGTTCACGGTATTCGGTGGGAGGAGCGAAAAGGATAGAAATGTTTTCTTCAACAATAAAATCATAGCGCTTTTCAGCGGACCAGGTGACATCCCATAACTTTGTTCCTGTACCTGCACAGCCTCCTATCAACATAAAATGTGGAAGATGTGTTGCCATCATTTGAGGCTTGTCAGAACGAATTAACTCTGCAATCAATTGAATACTTTCGGATAGGCCTTTTGTGGAGTGCAAAACACCTTTTGGAACGTCAAGCGTTCCGGAAGTATATGTTACCAGGTAAGGCATTGATTCAATCATTTCATAGTCAACACTTTCTACTATTCTGTTTTTAAGTAAGCTTTTGAGTCTGATGTGTTTTTGTATCAATGGCATCCAAGAGCCAGTAGTTATTGTTTTTATGCCTTTTAATTTTGGAACATAAGGTCTATTCTTTGTGGACTTTAAATAAAAGCTTCTTATAATTGGATGCTCTTGGAGTAATGCTAATCTTGAATCCAAAAAAACCCATTGAGGATCAAATTGTTTTAGTTTTTGTTTGTAATTATCTTGACCCATTTCTGGATCAATTATGGCGATTTGACAATTGAGCATCATGGCGGAAAACATGATGATTACAAAATCTACTCCTACTTCACTTGCAATTACAATTCTATCATGAGGTTTCATTCCTTGCTTTCGCAAATTTAAGGCGAGATTTTGGCTTTCAATAAGGAGATTTGAAACCGAAAAAATATCATCTTTACTTTGCAAAAGAACTTGATCTGGATTGAGATCTTGAAGAAGTTTGATTATTTCGTTTGTGTAAAGTTTCATTACCAGATCATTGTTTGAACTGATGCACTAAGTCCTGCAGCCAAACCGATGATGGCTATTCTATTTCCTTTCTTCAACTTTCCAGACTTGATGGCTTCCACTATTGATAGAGGAATGGAAGCTGAAACTGTGTTACCATATTTTTCGAAAATTTTTTCAAACTTCGATTCGTCTAAATTTGTGTTGTCTGCAATCACTGAAAAAGTTTGAGCAGAAATTTGATGTGTAAAGACATGATCAAAAGAATCTAAATCCCACCCACTTTGAGCAAGTGCCTTATTGATGAAATCTTTAGAATGTAGAACCATTGCATCTTTGAGCTCAGCAGTTTTGCCTTCAAAATAGAATTTAGTGCTATCATTAAAATGAAGGGAGCCTCCACCTTTAATGGTACACATCTCCCACAAACTTCCTTCAGTCATAAATTCTTGATAATAAATACCAGACTCATCATTACTTTCTGACATAATCATAGCTGTACCAGCATCTCCAAGGGTAAATGAGGCCAGTGCCTTTTTCAAGTGCTCAAGATTTTCTACATGCATATTGATTGCATCACTTGGTTTTTCTCCATTGACAATCATGATATTTTTATAAACTCCAGCTTTGATAAAAGCATCTGCTGTTTGGATTGCGGAGACCACACTATTGCATGCATTTTTTAAATCTATGCATGGACATTTAAGACCAAGTTTTGTTTGCACAATGTTGGCAGTTGCTGGTTCAATTAAATCAGCGCAGGCTGCAGCAAAGATCATAAAATCTATTTCCTTTCTATTTTCATCTGTAAGAATTTTTTCCGCTGCTTTTACTGCTAGGTCTGACACCTGTTCTTCCTTGGCAGCGAATCTTCTTTCTTCGATTCCAAACAATCTTTCAAATACATTTTCTGGCAATATTTCATTATTTCCATTTACTTCATTCACAAGCTCTTCATTGCTTACGATTCTTCCTGGTAGGTATGAATCAATTGCAACGATCTTCGTACGTATCATATAATTTTGTTTGTTTATTTGGGCTTGTTGTTTGAGTGAAATCTACGATCGCTTTTTCTGATTCTTAATCATAATTTTATTAAAATCGAATCCTTTTCTCCAATCCAAGGTAGTAAATAATGAAGGGGAGGTATTAAAGATTTCAAGAAATGCAAAAAGTGGATTGTTTCGGATCGTGTTTCTTGGCGACAACCATCTATTACCAATACCGATTGTAGGCGTCAAGTTTTCAACATAATGCCATAGATAGGATGGAATAAGAATAATGTCCCCTGGCTCTAAGATTAATTCGTAATAAGGCAAATGGTCATAAGCTAAAAAACCATTTTGCTTTGAAAGATTTGGATTTAGAGGAGAAGCTTTTGCAGGTGCTCGATTTACTTCGGGGTTAAAAATATAGTGAGCATTTTGATCCCATAGCAGCCAACGTTTCTTTCCTCGTATTTGCACAAACATGTTTTCATTTCCTGCATTATGAATATTAGTTTTTGTGCCTTTATTTCCTATGAATAAAACATGGTGCTTTTTTAGTTTTGTATCCCTTGCTTTATCTAACCAATTTTGATCAAGATCATTTTGCAATTCTGGATAGGTATCAAGTAGTGGATTGAATCGTGCATAATTCATTGATTGTTTATCAATCCCTTCTATTATTTCCCTCAGGGTTGAATTAGTGCTTTCTCCCTTTTCGTCTCCGAGATCTTTATGATTTGTCAAAAGAACAGGATGATCGCCATATTCCCTTTTAAAAAAATCAAAGTCCCAATTTTTAAATGCTCTCCAAGATGAAGCTCCTTTTCTAATAACTACAGGAATACCTTTTCTTACATATTCCTTTCGAATTCTTTCTGGGTCAACCTGATTATCAAATTCCTGAACATCAAGTTTGTTCTTTGGAATAAAATTGACTGATTGATAAATATTTTCTTGCGTTTTCTTATTCCACTTATTCCAGATTGGCATGAGGAAAGAGAAGCCAAGAAAATGCTCCAGTAAAAATCGAAGATTAAAGGACAGTTTATCTTTAAAGGAGATATGCTTAAAGAAATCATCACTTTTTTCCTTAGTACCAAGTTGATCGGTCGATTTGAATTCAATTGACTTAGAAGTGTTCATGCTACAATAATTTCATAGACTTAAGCTCTAATAATTGAGCGCCTAACTTTGGTAAGGTAAAAGAAAGCCCATTCACGAAAGTGAGGATAGGCCTCTAATATATTTCAATATGTAATTTTAAAAATCAAATTCAATTGTATCACCTGGAGTCAAGCCATCTTTTTTTGATTTTGACTTAGTTGATTTCTTTGTAGATTTTTTTGCTGGTTTTTTTGCTGTTGTTTTTTTATCTTCTGGTGGATCAAATAATTCTGCCTGCTCATTTTCTTCAGCCTCCTGTGCCTCAACCTCTGCTAATGTTGCAATTTTAATGATTTTAAATTCGCCCATTTTATTTCCAAGAGACTTCCAACCTTTTATGTCTACAAAATCATGCAGGTCGAGTTCGTACTCTTCCATTTGTTTGTTTTTTCTGATGCTATAGACAACAGTTTCTTCTTCTTCAACAGAAGCAAAGTAAAGTTTAGATTGTGAATTTTCTCCAATGAATCTAAAAGGTGTATCCAAGCTTATTGTTTCGATATAAAAACGTTTTGTCATTGTCCATTTTTTATCTGCATTGTAATAGACTGCATTGACAGGTTTTTCTTGATCGAATTTTCCGATGTAGAGAAGTTTTTCCATATCGTATTTCTTATCAACTTCCATTTCGTTGATTTGATATGTTCCATCTGAGAAGATTGCTAAAATCTCATTTCCTGTATCGAAGCTACCTAGAGACTTTCCTCTTTTGCTTGTATTGATTCTTCCACTTGTTTCATCGATCCAAACTTTCAATGCTCCTAGAGATGATTTACCTTTTTCTAATAGGTTTACTTTTCTAACAGGATACTTTGTAACGATGTTTCCACCGGCGCCTCTTCCTTTGATTTCAAGCTCGCTAAAATTAAAATCGAATAATTTTTTGTGAGCCTTACAGCTTTGCGAAAGTTGAATATTTACTTTTTCTGCTTCACCATTTGGATTGGCCGAGAAGTATAAAACTTTTGACGAATTACCTTTGGTAAGATCATATTCCTTATTTCTAGTAATACCTGACACATTAAATCTCTTTGCTCTAGAGACCCCAGTCTTCTTGTCGATATAAATCAGATTATAGGTAGTTCTTTCATCGCCTTTCTTCCAAACGGCTGCATGAAGAATGTTCTTCCCTATAAATACCTTATCATCAATCTTGACAACCTTAAACTTTCCTTCTTGGGTAAAGGCGATGATATCATCAATATCACTACAGTCGCAGACAAATTCATCCTTCTTCATTCCACTACCTACAAAACCTTCTTTTCTATTGATATAAAGTTTTGCATTTTGAGCAACTACGGTTTTTGCTTTTATGGTATCAAACTCTGTTATCTTAGTTCTTCTCTCCTTTCCCTTTCCATATTTTTCCAACAAACGTTCGTAGAAAGCAATCGCATATTCGGTTAGGTGCTTCAAGTCATACTTCACTTGTTTCATTTCAGCCTCCAAGTTTTCGATTTGCTCAACTGCTTTAAACTTGTTGTACTTAGATATTCTCTTTATTCGAATCTCTGTAAGCTTGATAATATCCTCTTCGGTGATTTCTCTTTTAAGCTTGAGTTTTTTGGTTGCGCCTGTGCCCTTATTTTTTGGAGTGGACACATATTTGCGTAAGCCCTTATCAATAATTTTAATTACCTCTTCAAATGACTCCGCCTCTTCTATATCGCGATAGATTCTCTTTTCAATAAAAATCTTTTCGAGGCTTGCCATGTGCCATTTCTGCAATAACTCACCCAACTTAATTTCTAACTCTTGTTTTAAAAGTTGTTTGGTGTTTTCAGCTGAGATTTTTAGAATCTCTTCTACTGAAACAAATACAGGTTTATTATCTAGGATGACACAGGCGTTTGGTGAAATTGAAATTTCACAATTGGTAAATGCATAAAGTGCATCGACCATTACTTCTGCAGATACTCCAGGTGGTAGTTCTAATAATATTTCAACATCCTTTGCGGTGTTATCTACAACCTTCTTTATTTTGATTTTACCTTTCTCATTTGCCTTGAGTATACTGTCTATCATACTCGTTGTTGTAACAGCGTAAGGTAGCTCAGTAATTTTCAAAGTTTTCTTGTCGACAATCTCAATCGTTGCTCTCACTTTTACCTTACCACCTCTTTTACCACTTTGATAGTCTGTGATATCAATCTGCCCACCAGTCTGGAAGTCAGGATAAATTTTCATTCTTTTCCCTTGAAGGGCTTTGATCGATGCTTTGATCAGCTCGATAAAATTGTGCGGAAGGATTTTGGTAGATAGACCTACGGCGATACCTTCTACTCCTTGAGCAAGGACCAATGGAAATTTTGCTGGTAAGGTAATTGGTTCTTTGTTTCTTCCATCGTATGACATCTGCCATTCGGTAGTCTGTGGATTGAACAGAACCTCTAAAGCGAACTTAGTCAATCTAGCTTCTATATATCTTGGAGCTGCTGCAGAATCTCCGGTACGGACATCCCCCCAGTTTCCTTGTGGATCAATCAAAAGGTCTTTTTGACCCAATTTCACCATAGCTGCCCCAATAGCTGCATCTCCATGTGGGTGATACTGCATTGTATGACCAATGACATTGGCTACTTTGTTGTATCGCCCATCATCTTTGTCCTTTAAACTATGTAAAATCCTACGTTGTACAGGTTTTAGACCATCGTTCATGGCAGGAACGGCTCTTTCGAGGATTACATAAGAGGCATAATCAAGGAAATATTCCTTGTACATATTTTCTAATGTGGGTCCGCTTTTACCCTCCCTACCATTGCTTTTGGAGACAGTTTTACTCATATGGTGTTATACTAGATGTGTTTCTTGTTGAGAATGAGCACAAATATATATAATATAAGAAAAAATAAGTCGATCCAAATCGACCATATTTATGTAAAAATCCGTCAAAATGAAGATGGTACGCTATTAATAACATTTAGTAACTTAGAGAACAGGCAGCAAAAGCTTTTTAAGTACCGTTATACATCTGAAAGCACCCAAATACACCTTGTTCTAACTTTTTGAATATTTATTTATGGATTTAACAATTACACTTGAGAACAATGAGCAGGATCTAATCGCAGCATGTGTGCGAAATGAGGAGTGGGCACAGAAGACTTTATATGAGTCATTTTACCCAATTCTCTATCCAATCTGCATTAGATATGCCGTTGACAAGGAAGAAGCCTTAGACATTTTGCATGAGGGATTTATCAAAGTTTTTAGGAACGTAGGTAAATATCAAGCGGGGACAAACTTGAAAGCATGGGTTAAGCGAATTATTGTGAATACTGCGATCGACAATTATCGAAAGACTAGTAAGAACAGAACCAGCGACCTTGACCAAGCTTATGATGTTTGTAGTCTTGATGCTGATGCGGTAAGTCAGATAACAGCTGATGATATCATGTCTGCTATTCAGGAACTCCCTGCTCAATACAGAACAATTTTTAACCTTTTCGTTATAGAGGGTTATTCTCACGCTGAAATCGGAGAAAAACTATCAATTAATGAAAGTACATCAAGATCAAATTTAGCGAAAGCCAGAAAAAAATTAAAAGCTATAATCGTTAAGAAAGGAATCGTAGAATATGTTAGATAAACAGTTTGATAATATTATTAATCAAAAGATTGGGGACGCCAAGATTGACGTGCCTAAATCAGACTGGAATGTTTTTTCCCAAAAACTGAAAGTCGCCATGGAAAGTACTGGTCCAGAAGACCAGCTATTTGACGAGGCTATAAAGGATAAGCTTGCAGCTGCGAGCCTTAGCATCCCAAGCGCAGATTGGGGCGCGTTTGCTCCGAAGTTGCAAGACAATTTAACTCCAGATATTTCTGATGCAGACTTTGATAAAATTATCAATGACAAAGTAGCTGATGCAAATATCATCACTCCTACCCCTGACTGGAACACCTTCGCTGACAAACTTGCTGATGCACAATTTGATGCGAGTATCAAAGAAAAAGTAGAGAGTCCAGAAATAGAAATACCTGAATCTGATTGGCCAATATTTGCTGGCATACTTTCAAGCAGCATGTCTACTGATCAAGATATCAGTGATGCACAATTTGATTCTGTTATCCAAGATAAACTAGTAGATTCTAATTTAGAAATCCCTAGTTCTGACTGGAGTGCATTTTCACAAAAGATGCAATCTGCAGAAATCAGTGATCAACAAATGGATCAACAAGTTAAGTCTAGGCTAGAAGACTATTCAACGAACTTTGAAGAGTCTCACTGGGCAATCCTAAGAGAAAAAATGATTCAGATTAGAGACCTAAGAAGAAATCTGTTTGGTCTTAAAGGATTTGAAGCTGCTCTTTCTGTTTTACTTTTCATCACTTTCGCAAATTTCTTTGCTGATGGTTTGGTAAAAGAACCACATGCAATGCCAGTTGAGATGGCAACAAATGCAGTTGCTCAAGTTGAAAGCAATACTAACTCTGTTGATGTAGCGACAAGCAGCATTCAAGAAAATAAGCTTACTAAAGTGAATACAAATACTGTAACTAATAATAATACTCCAGCTACCACTGCAGTAAGTTCAACATCAAGTAATACAACTAGTGTGGCTGCCAGTGCAGTAGCAGAGAATGTTAATAATAACATTACTAACAATGGTGATAATGGCAATAATGGAGTTACCAATACTTTCATAAGTCCAACATTTCCAGTAAATAATACTTTCTCTCCTGTTACTACGGAAGAAAAAGAAACTGCAGCAGAGGCAGAAAGCAATACTCTTTCTTCTCAAGAAGAAGTAGAAGAGCTTAATGCGGTAGCAGTTGAAGAAATTGCTTCTTTAGATCTTTATGCTTTTGCAATCAATCAAGAAATTATAGATCCGGCATTTAGTTTGACTTCAGTAGAAGTTAATGACTACAGTAAGAATAATGGATGGAATCTATACTTAGCAGTTGGAAGAAATACAAATCAAATATTTACACCAAATGATACTTTGATTTTTAATAAAGCTTACTCAAGAAAAGTCAATAACCTTGATTTTGATATTAGAGTTGGAAAAGAAATAGGAGACATCGAAGTGATGACGGGTCTTGCCTACCAGCAAGTATCATACAAGTCTAATTTGGAAGAAGAATTACAAATAGATTTTGACCTTAGTAACTTTTACTCAATTGATAAAATTCAATATGACTTTATCAAAATTCCTTTGAATACAAGATGGAATTATAACATTACTAAGAAATTTGGATTCTTTGCTGACTTAGGCGTAAGTGCTAATATTCTCATGAAGTCAGAGTACAATATAACTACAACTACAAGAAATCCAAACGTCGAAGAACCAGGTACTATACCTCAACCTATCTCAACTCCAGTTGAAGATTTGAAAATTGGGGATGTAGACTTCTTAAGTTCTGCACATGCGTACAAGAACTATCAAGATGGTTTGGCAGAAGGAGCTTCATTGAAAGAAAGTCTTTATGGAAATCTTGATTCAGGAATTGGTATTAAATTCAGAATTAATCCTGGATTTGAGACCTTTGCAAGAGCTTCTATGAGCCAGCAACTAGGGGAAATGAGTATTGGACCAAACAGTGACTCGTTTAGTACTTGGGGACTACAACTTGGGTTGAAGTGTAGACTTTAGGTTTGTCAATTTCTTACAGCATCTTTTTAAGTGGGATTTTTGGGATTAATGGGATTATTGAGATTCTGTTATTGCTGATGAAATACTGTGTGTTAGGATCAAATTCTTACAGCTCGCTTCTTTAAGTTACTACTCTATTAAGCTTGATTATAAGGATTCATTGGGATTCTCTTGATTCTTTGATTCTGCTTTAAAGATGTTCTTTTCTGGATATCAAACTCTTAGTGCTTTCTTCTTTTAATTTACTACTCCTTAAGCTTGATTATTGGGATTACATGGATTCGCAGGATTCTTATTTTAGAGATAGTCAAAATCATAATAATCCTGTAAAATCAATATAATCATGCTTCTGAAGGATAGTTTATTACAATTCCACGAGTTCCTTTGTTTAATAGTTAACCAAAATCTAATAATCCTTCCAAATCCATATAATCATGCTATATCTTTGCGCGCTTTGTAGGCAATTTATGCCTACTCTACAATGTTTATAGATATATGAAATATTTATCGTTTGTATTTTTTAGTTTTCTTCTTTGTACGCAAGTTAATGCTCAAAAAGAACCGGATTTAGCTGGGATTGAATTGCAATTTGATCAGGATTATTTGGCAGATTTTCTGAGAAATAAGGAAGATAATGAGAGTAATCCCTTTTATGGAGAAAATTATACGACTGCGATGCGCATTGGCATCTATGGAGAATATGCCAACTCATACTACTTAGGTTTGCCTTGGGTCAGAGAGAGGATTGATTATGTTCTTGATAATATTCTGTATCGAGGTGACTTTAGGCAACAGCAACAATCGCACAACTTTGTATTTACAATGAATGGCTTTAGTCCTGCTCATATTTCTGCAGATACGGACGAATATGATGCCGCGGTCAATGACGGATATAGATTGATGGATGACAGACCCTTTTCTACCTTTCTTGGATTTAGGAGTACAAGGCGGTTGGTTGGAACTAAGCGATTTGTACACAGTGCAAAATTATTTGATGTTGGCTTTAATACTTCTTTTGCTTTTGGTTTGGGAGGAACTGGAATAGGAAGAGGAATTGACAAAATATTTGGAATCAATCGGCCTGATGGGTTATTATGGAAGCGAGACGATACTGCACCCTACCCAACTGGTGAGGTAATTAAAAATGTGCTTCCTGTTTTTCTCTATTCTGTTTCATCCGAAATTGCAGTTTGGACACCTATCCGTAAAGTTGTTTTACAAGTAAGACCTGAGTTAAACTTAGGGCACTATACGGATGTGGCAGTTGGAATTGATTTTGGTAAGGTCATGAATGTAGAGCCGGTCATAGACAATCTTTCTTACACTGACACAAACAACCCTAGTCTTGCCATTGTCAATGACGAATCAATGGGATTTTCCTTGGTCGGTGGTGCGACTGCTAGAGCAGTTCTATACAACTATCACCTCAATGGGCTGTACGGCAAAAGCAAAGGAAACTATTATCCGTTTGGAGATACAAGAAAAATTATTTTCGAAAGCTATGTAGGAGTCAAGTTACAGATCTTACAGAAAGTAGATATCACTTATAGTGTAAACTGGAGATCTTCTGAATTCAAATCTGACTGGCAGAAAAATGTACTTTGGGGTACTTTGGGCATAAAGTATTTGATGGCACCTGCGGGAGTTGGTTGCTATGACTAAAGTACAAACCTTTTAAAAATCTCCTCTAAAATGACTGACGGATTGGTACACAAACCAGGATGTACAGCTGAGCATTGAATAATGGTGCTCTTTGATGCGGTCAGCCATCTAAAACGTGAGGGCGTTTCCAATTTACCAATAGGCTCTGCATTGGCTTCACCTTTTGCAATCGAAGTCCAAGCTTGTAAATAATTTTTGACCATTTCAATGTCAACATCTGAAGAAAAGTTGCGAATTTTCTGTTCATCAATTTGAAACTTAAGATCAAGGTAGTCTAAAGGTTTAGAAAACAAGATGACTCCTATGTTTAGAAACTCTTCTCGCTCTACCTTTGGCATCAATCTAATAACAGCATATTCGTATGTGACTCTATCTTGCATCCTCAGCTTCTTTTACAAGTGAGTCAATATTATTAAGTCTCGCAATCAAAATCTTCTTATAAAATGATCTGATTTCGGTTGAAGTATACTCAGTGGATTCATCTTCTAGCCATTCGTCTGGAATTTGGGATACAATTGCCTCAATCGTTTCTTCTGTGATTGATGACTTGATCTCTTCGGCAGCTTTTGTTAACTCTGTTGCTTTAGAAAGCAATACATGTTCAGACACTTTAGGAAATGTTTTATCTAAGTACGATTCCCATGTTTTCCAATTGTGGTGGAAGTACAAGCTCGCTCCATGATCGATGAGCCAAAGCTCGCTATTCCAATTTAAGAGGTTAGTATTTTTGGCGGTTCTATCGATATTCATGATGATGCTATCCAAGAGTACGACCTTTGAGGCTGAGTTGGAATCAGCTAATGAAACCAAAGGGTCATAGGTGATAGAACCAGTTAAATAATGCAAGCCCAAATTGAGTCCAACACTAAATCTTAATAAGTCTTGAATCTCTTGGTCAGGCTCTGTCTTACTAAAGGAATCATCTAAATTCATGAAAACCAATTCTGGGACCTTCAATCCAATTGCTTGAGCTAGAAGGCCTCCAATTAATTCTGCGGTAAGCGCTTTTTTACCCTGCCCTGCCCCTCTGAATTTTATCACATAAAGGAAATCATCGTCGGCCTGAACAATCGCAGGCAGAGAGCCTCCTTCACGAAGTGGCTTTAGGTACTGCAATACATCTACGGTGCGTAGCTCTATCATTTTGAATTATTATGCATGAAAGTTAAGAAGAAAAGTATCAAATCTTCTCCATGCTATTTTCAGAAATCCATCCTATGCTTTGATTAGCAAGTCTTACCTTGTACCAAGTGCCAATTTGGTCTAGCAATAAGACTGTATTGCCTGGATAGAGTTTGTTTATTTCTCCACTTCTTTCGTCAGGACCATCAGTTAATGCAGTTTCTTTCATGATGACTGCAGTTTCATCCTTTTCTAGATTAGCCTTGGTTGCGCCTGTAAGAAATGATAAGAGTAAAAATGGCACAACGATCAAGGCATATTTAAGATTCTTTGTTTTGCTTGATTGATTGTTTATCAAGAAGTAGCGACCAACAAAAAATGCCAGTAGCCCCATTAACCCAACTTGTATAATAGCCCAAATGGAAGTAGAAAAAATATTACTTAGTGATCGCCACCAACGCACCAAAATAAAAGGTGGAACTTCTACAATCTCAGAATCCAATTGATTGCTTGCGATTTCAAGGTTTTCAAGAATAGAATTATCATTTGGCGAAAGTTTCAAACCTCTTTCGTAGGACAAAATTGCCTTTGCGTATTCATTTTTTTGATAGTAACTATTTCCCAAATTTAGAAACAACTCTGGTGATTTTAAATCTTGAGCATAGATTGATTCATAAAGCTGGATGGCTTGATCATAAGACTTCTTCACATAGGCATCATTTGCTTCAACAAAAATTTCATTTGCATCTTGCGCTGGCAAAGTATTTGCTATCAGACTCATGAGTAATAAAACCCAAACCTTTTTCATTCTTCTTTACTTTTGTTCTTTCTTTTTCCCCTTAAGCTTTGCCCCTGTTTCTTTGACTCCATCTATAAGATTTTCTACTTCTTGGTCTTGTGTGTCTTTGCCTTTCGGCAAATCTCCCACGGCTTCAAGAGGAACGCTAATTTCTGAAATTTCTTTTGCTTTTAAAAGGTCTTCTAAGTTATTTGGTTTTAAATCTAATTCCCAACTAAATTCCTTAAGAAATAATTGATCTCTGGTCAATTGCTGCATGGGTGTAAGCACTGAGGTCGGCTGTTCAAAAAACTTAATATCTGACATCTCACCGTCTTCAAAGTAAAAATTCATCAAATTACAAAGTGTATGATTCAAGCCAATAAAGGCTTCAGCATCGTCCATTATGTAATAGTTAGACTCAGCATTTTGTCTCATTTCCATAAAAGAAATAGAACTGCTATCTATCCAAGCTTCGATGTATTTTGCTTTGATCTGGTTGTAATGATCTCCATCTATTAGTTCATTGATCATTGCTTTCCCATTGATATACACTTTTTCAACACCAGCATCAGTCAATTTTATACTGATCGTATCTCCAGTAAATTGCATACTATCGGACCACATGATAGGATTCTGAAACAAAACAAATAAGGAATCTTTATCATCATAATACAAGGAATCAGAAATAGCTTGAAACTCTTCACTTAAAATCCTTACATCTTTAAAAGCCTTGAATACATTCACTGTATCTAAACCGGTAAAATTTCGCAAGGTGTCAAACACCATAGAATCCTTCACAACTGTTTCGAATACTTTTTCTTTTACTTCTTTTGAATTGACTTTATCTTCCTTCTTATCATCTTTTTTGTCTTCCTTTTTCTTTTCTCCAGAAGATCGCTTAGGCTTCTGCGTCTTTCCCTTTGGCTTTTCTATAGCTAAAGAATCTTGAATTGATTCTAATGCCTCCTCATCGATTACTTCTGTTTTTCTTTGGACCTCTACAATCGATTCTACTTTTACAATTGTGGTATCAATTTTATCAATTACAAAAATCGAATCAATCCTCTCTTGAACATGCAGGGTATCTGCACTGAGGTATAAACTATCACCATCGACAAAGCGCAACATATAAGGACGAGATTCTCCTGTAGCAATATTGATTTTAGTTTCATTATCGACCTCAAGGATATCCGAAAAAACTGATACACTATCTGACTTGCTTAAAAATTCAACATCACCTTTAAACACCCCTACTCCTCGAGCCTCATCAAAATTTGAATTATTTGCTTCTATACGGGTCTCCTCACCATCAATCAAAGCCTTTCCTAAAATGCTGACTTCTCCGGACTCTTCATTGTATTTTATTTCATCACCGGTTGCGGTTGTTTCTCCATCAAAAAAATAAGCATCTCCTGTGAGAATGATGTCCTTTGTATTTTCATCATAGACCATGCGATCTGCAGTTGCATTCTTTTCTGCATCCTTATATTTTGCATTTCCGATAAGGGTAACTTCTCCAGTTGATTCGTTATATTTTATTTGTGTAGCACTAGCCACCTGATCACCTTCGACATAATTTGCATTGCGCTCAAAGGAAGCTTGCCCGTTTTGGATATCATAGTAACCAGACTCGCAATAAATTTTTCTATTTTCTTGATTTATGTTTGTCGGACCAACAAAGATTGCTTTGTCTATATCAGTATTATATAAGAGGCTGTCTGCTGTCAAATTAAATTCTTCATCGATGACTATGACCTCTCCTGCAAAAGTAGCAAGTGCCGCATTAACATCGTACTTACCTCTTAGACTGGATAATTGAGTTCTATCGTTTTTCAATAATGCGGTATCTGGATAGACTGCAATTTTTGATTCAGTATAATAATCCAAGCTTTCAGTAAAAAGTTGTTGTTTTCCATTTTCTAAAACAACATTATAAAATAGTTGAGCTTTTCCATCTTGTGTATCATAAAATAGCGAATCGGCAAAGAGTCTTATGGTGTCTTCCTGAATGATGACAATATTTCCAACTGCATTCATATAATCTAAAGATAGAATGGAAGTATCTGCAAACATATAAACACTATCATGTGTCATTTTAACATCTCCTTTATAGTGCTCTTCTGGAGGATCAAGGTCTCCTCGAAATTCATAAAAATTGGAGTTGTAAATTTTGATAGCACTTACCTCAGTAGTATCCGTTTCAGTCTGCCCCAAGATTGTTCCTGCTTGGACAAAAAGAATAATTAGAATTAAATATGTTAGTGCTTTCTGCATCCTTGAAATAACGCACAAGATAGCTTAACTGTTGTTAACTATGAGGCTTGTTAGATTTTGTGCAACTTTCGAACCAATAGCAACTCCCATGCCCCCCAATCTAAAGGCAGCGAATAAATTTTTATTGATTTGCTTTATATGAGGCACTTTTGTGTCACCTACTCCTATAATTCCAGACCATTGATATTCTACTTCAAAGGAATGATTTGGTAAGATTTTCTCCCGCACAAGGCCAATTAAATATTTCTTAATAAATTCATTTTCGCCAAACTCTTCAGTTGTTTCCTTTATCGCATCCATATTTCTTCCTCCTCCAATCAGTAAACGATTTCCAATATTCCTAAAATAGACATAGCCTTTATCAAAATGAAAGGTTCCTTTTACATGAAGATCCTTTATTGGTTTGCTTACTAAAACTTGATTTCTTGCTGGGCTCAGATTAAAGCTTGGCAAGAACTTAGAACTGAATGCATTGGTACATAGAATTATTTTTTCTGGTTTGATTTTCGTTCCATCTATTAATTGAATTGAGCTCTTATCTCCTTCACTTTCTATGGATTTGATTTCTGCGCCAAATAGAATTTTTGACCCTGACTCCTCTATTGATTTGTGCAAATGCATCAACATCTTGACAGGATTCAATTGGCCCTCATGTTTGTTGAAAATTATTTTTGATCCGAAGCGAAAATCAAATTTATTGTCCACCAAAGAAAAACTGTCTTCCAACCCGCAGGCCTCTTTGACCAAAGAGTTATACTCTTCAATTTTTTCCGTATAAACATTTGCGGAAGCGTCATCAAAAACTTCATATCCACCCAAGGCCTGGTAATCCATCAAAGAAGGATCGCACAAGGACTTAAGTAAGGCAAGACCATCAACACGTAATTTGATCAGTTCGGAAATTTCTTGCGAGCTCATAGAATTATGATCATCCAAAATCTCACTCACAGAACCAAAACATGCAAAGCCGGCATTTTTGGTACTAGCGCCTTTGGGCAGCATGCCTCGCTCCAAGATTAGAATTTTTGCGTCTGGAAAATGCCTTCGTAAAAAAATGGTAGTACAAGAACCAACGATTCCTGCACCAACAATGCAAAAATCGACTCCTTCAAAAATTTCTTGATATTCCCAAAAGCTATTTGTCAATGAGTGTGATATTTAATCTATCCTCAGAAGCTCTGCGAGAAAAAATCGCTAGCCCTAAAAAGGTAAGAAGTCCATTGATGACAACAATTAAAAATCCAAATTTGAGGCCTCCAAAAAGATATTCTGAATTGGAGTTTATGAGATAAGTAAGAATTGGCGCGATGATACAGATGGGCAATACCAATGCATTTGGAAAATTACGCTTTGTGAAAATCCCAAAACAAAACAAACCAAGGATAGGACCATAAGTGTAACCTGCTGCAGTAAAAAGACCATTGATCACAGCAGCATCATTTATGCTCTCAAAGATTAGTATGACATTAAAAAGTAAGGCAGAAAAACCTAGGTGCACCATTCCTCTCAATTTCTTCTTTTCTGCTTCCGACCTTTCACTGCTTTCAAAATTTAAAAAATCGACACAGAAGGAAGTGGTCAAGGAAGTTAAAGCAGAGTCAGCACTTGAATAGGCAGCTGCAATGATTCCTATGGTAAAACTTATAGCTACAACGGGGCCCAAATATTGGATGGCTAAGACTGGATAAAGTTGATCTGTTTTCTCAGGAATAGCAATACCTTTCGAATTGGCATAAATGTATAGCATTGCTCCCATGGTTAAAATCAAAATATTAGCAATGACAAGGACTACACTAAAGAGATAAATATTCTTTTGCGCATCTTTCAAGCTTCGGCAGGTAAGATTTTTTTGCATCATATCTTGATCGAGACCGGTCATAACGATTGCGATAAATGCTCCACTTATAAACTGCTTAAAAAAGTTATTGGCATCACCCCATCCGTTCTCAAAAAAGAACCACTGCCCAAGACCTGCATCACTAATTGTAGCTGGAACTTCTGAAAGACTCAAATCCATGGCTGCACAAATTCCAACAATGGTTAATACAATCGCCACCAACATCGACATGGTTTGAATCACGTCTGTCACGACAATTGTTTTTATACCTCCTCTAAAGGTATAAACCCATATCAAAACAATGGTCAATAAAACAATCAACCAAAATGGAATTGGAATGAGATCCGCAAAGATGGTTTGAAAAACGACTGCAACAAGGAAGAGTCTAAAAGAGGCTCCGATAATTCTTGAAATTAGAAAAAAGAAGGCTCCTGTTTTATGACTCATTTTACCGAAGCGTTGCCCTAGATAACCATATATACTAGTCAGGTTGTATCTATAATAAAGAGGAAGTAAAATATGAGCTATCACAGCATACCCTACCAAGAAACCCAAGACCATCTGCATCCAAGAGAATGCTTGGTTAGTGCCACCTGCTCCCACCACACCCGGAATGGATATGAATGAAACGCCACTCAATGAAGCACCAATCATACCAATGGCGACCATCACCCAAGAGGATTGCTTTTTAGCATTGAAAAATACTTGGCTATCTGCTTTTTTCGAAGTTAACTCTGAAATTATAATTAACACAGCAAAGTAACCAGCAATGATTGATAGTAAAACTGTTGATGAAATCATAAATCGAAGATACTGTTATGACTTTAATTCTTTGCAATAATTGACAATCCCTTCATAGCATTCTTGCCATCCTTCCCAACCCTCTGCAGCATAAAAGGAACTGTTATGCCACAATAGACAAAATGGACCATTCACTTTTTTACATTGATCAATCAATTTCTTTGTTTGCATCAAGGCTTGAGCAGGATCCAATTTTAGATATTTTTTTAAGCTGACATCCATGGTAATAAGTGGATGAATCATCAAATTTGTGGCTTCATTATTTTCGAGATCAAACCAGTAAAAAGAATTGCTTGTTCCTGCCCTAAACCCTATTTGATCGTGAAAGCCCATTGTATAATCGTGCTCTATTCCGTTCTCGATTAGTTTCCGATAGGTATTTGGAAATTCGAGACAAAGAAAATGCTGCCTCGAATTTTTAACGCCGCTTGATATTACTGACTCTAATCTCGTAAGTTCTTTTTGTAAAAGCTCTGAATCATTATTGGATGAAACGCTGGGATGGATTCCGATTACAGCATCTTTTCCAAGCTCTTTAATCTTGGTTTGTATAGCTGGTTTTTCAATCTCTAAAGCGTTATCAATTGCATTGTAGTCTCCGACTAGAATAAAATAATGGGATTCTGATTCTTCAGCACCAAGTTTCAAAATATCAAAACTATTGTAAGGATCTGTTTCATCTGAAACTACCTGAGCACGATCTTTAATCCTTCCTATATCCCCTTGTATCATATTGGAAACCAAACCACCCAATTTACGTTTGATGTTTTTATGCTTGTAAGCAAACATCTGATCAACATCTACTGTATGAAGCAATCTAAATTGTTCAGATCGACTTAATTTAATTCCATTTTTATCACTGATCTGTGCAGCTAGTTGCAACAAGTAAATATCAACAGTTGGTTCAGAAAAATTTCTTACGATGGAAGTTGCTCGACCAGGGAATCTTCCAAAGTTGTCATCTGAGAGGTAGTTATATTCTTCCGCTCTTGACAACTGGTAAAATATATAGGCAAATAAATCAAAGTCTTGATGTGTAGAATCAATAATATGATCTTGTGGCATGAGTTCTTGTCCAAGAAGGTAATCTGAACTTTTGATATGAATAGCATCTGCTGAAGGACTTATTTCATAGCTAATATGATGTGCCCCATCATTCACTATCGTATATCCACAAGAGAAAAACTGATTAAATATAAAATCCAATACATACTCCAGTCTTGGGCTAGTTCGCTCTGATTTTATGACAATTTGCTTCATATCCACTGTTTACAAAGGTACATAATCACTTTTATGCTGGAGATGACTTTTAATAAGTACTAAATCTTTTGATTTCAAACCATTTATGGATTAAATTCGTTTATTATCTACTTATGAAGATATTCTCTACCATATTACTCTTTTTGATGGCATTTTCCATGAATGCCCAAAGAATCTTGCAGCCTAAATTGGTTGAACTGGATCTCAAAGGAGTGATATATAAGAAGGAATGGTCATTTGATTTGAAAATTCATGAAAATGGATATGCTCTAGGTTATAATACAGGTGAGGTATTGACTTATGATAAGTCAAAATATTATCAGCTGGAATTAGGAATGATTAAAGACATTCGCGAAAGACGCCAGAATAAAAACTACAGTTTTACACCTGTAGGTGGTACTCGAGCTTTTGTGTATGGCAAGATCAACAACTTCATGGTGGTAAGAGGTAGTATTGGATTCAAGCATTATTTATCAGAGAAAGCAAAGAGAAAAGGATTGGCTGTCGGTTACTCTTATTCATTTGGCCCGGCAATAGGCTTATTGAAACCTTATTATCTGAATGTAATTATTAGGCCTGACCAAGGTGAAATCACAAGTGTCACATATGAAGATTTGAAATACGAAGATGCACCTCAACAATTTTTAGAATTCAATGACATTAATGGAGCATCAAAATTCACAAGAGGTATTTTAGAAACCAAGGTAATTCCAGGGGTGCAGGCTAAAGTTGCATCTCATTTTGCCTTAGGTGCCTTTGACAAATATGTGAAGGCGGTTGAGTTGGGAGTTATGGCGGATTTATATATCAACAAAGTTGAAATCATGGTTCCAACCGAAGGTTTTGACAACAAGCAATATTTTATAAAATTATTTGCCAACGTTCAGTTGGGGATGAGAAAAAATTAGACATTGGTAGAACTACCGGTTGTAAATATCACACCAAAAGAAACTAAAGTAAAGAAACCTGATTGGCTGAGAGTAAAACTCCCCATAGGTGAAAAATATAAGCACGTCAGAAATCTTGTCGACGAGTACAAGCTGCATACGATTTGTCAAAGTGGTAATTGTCCAAACATGGGTGAATGTTGGGGTGCAGGAACTGCTACATTCATGATTTTGGGTGATGTGTGTACGCGTAGCTGTTCTTTCTGCGCAGTAAAAACTGGCCGACCACCAGAGTATGATGAGGACGAACCACGGAGAGTTGCAGAAGCAATTAGGTTGATGGAAGTAAAGCATGCAGTAATCACTTCCGTAAATAGGGATGAGTTGAAAGACAGAGGTGCAGAAATTTGGCACCAAACTGTTGTTGCGGTCAAGGAACAATCCCCTGCTACTACAATTGAAACCTTAATTCCTGATGTAAGAGCTAATTGGGATGCATTGCATAGGATGATCGAAGGAGGTCAAGAAGTTGTATCTCACAACATGGAGACAGTTGAAGCACTTTATAGAAAAGTGAGACCTCAAGCAAAATATGCTCGTTCGCTAGAACAAATAAAAATCACAAAGGAGGCAGGAATGCGAACTAAGTCTGGGATCATGGTTGGTCTGGGAGAGACTAAGGATCAAGTTCTTAAGATAATGGATGATTTGGTTGCACATGGCTGTGATGTCCTGACTATTGGTCAATACCTTAGACCAACCAAACACCACCTTGCAGTGGAAGAATTTATTCACCCTGATACTTTTGCTTTTTATCAAGAAGCGGGTATCGAGAAAGGATTTGATTTTGTGGAAAGTGGTCCACTGGTTAGGTCTTCATATCATGCCGAGCGTCATTTATAATTACCTTATCTTTCCCCTGAATCTAGAGATAGATAGATTAGTTACAAAGTGACATAACCAAAAGACAAAAAGAAAAGCAGATACAATTTTCATTGTATCTGCTTTATTTTTACGACTAATGTACTAGTTATATGATTGACCAGTTTGCTTAATAACTTTCAAACATTAATTAAAAGTACATTCTATATTATAGGGAGTAAAGCACATAATAACAAACGGTTATTTTAGAGAACAAACGGTTAATTATTGAGGAATTTCCTTAACTGAGCCCAAATGGAGGGCTTACTGAGGCTATTTTGTAAATACTCTTTTAGTTGTTTCCCACCACGTCTTGAGCAATTCAGCTCTACCCCGTTTTTCATTGTAACTAATAGTTTCTTATGATCGTATGAATCCAATTGACTTAAATTAATCAAGGTTCCTTTTGAAATCAAGAAATAATCACAGTGCTCTTGTAAAAACTCTTTATAGTAGCCTAAATTTCTCATGGCTGTAAAACTGGTCTCGTTTTCTAAATTTATTTGAGTAATTGGACCTTCAGCAAACATATATACTATATCCATAGTATTAAGGTTTACAATTTTACCTTTTGGTAAATGAAATGCTACAGTACTATTCTTTAAGTTCTTCTCATTTGCTACAAGCTCCATTAATACATTGACTTGGCCTATTTTTTCTTGATTTAGAATTTCAACTTTCGCTTTATTAATCGCTTCGCTTAATTCAAGCTGATCAATAGGTTTGTATAAGTAATCAATGGCTGAAAATTTAATAGCGCTCATCAAGTATTCTCGCTCTTTTTGTCCAGTAAGGAAAATGATTTGCGATTTAATTTTTTTCTTTTGTAATACCTTTTGCAATAGGTCAAAGGAGGTACCTATAGGCAAATTGATGTCTAGAAATAGAATGTCGTATTCATTTTCAATGATTTTGACATATGCATCATCTTGGTTCATTGATTTTTCGATGATATGCTCAGACCCAACGATTGTTTCAATCATTTGAGCAATCATATCACAGGTTGACTTAATATCTTCTACAACTAAAAATCTCACGTTTGATGGTTATGTTTTTGTCCAAAAAATATTGTTTGTTTAACACCATAATTTTCAATATCCTCAATCTTTAAATGTAGATTTTCTCCCATGGAATTTAGTACCTGAATTCGCTGGTTTATCAATTCAAGACTCTGAGATTTAAACTCTTTGATCGAGGACTTTTGAAGTTCTGTAGATCTTGCGATGCCTATACCATCATCTAATATTTGAATTCTAATTCCATTTTCTTCTAGTTTGATTGCAATTTCAATTACAGAAGATCCTTGCTTAGGCACTACTCCATGCTTAATTGCATTCTCTAACAAAGGTTGAATAATTAGAGGAGGGATCCTGACATCATTGGTATCTATGTTTGTGTCAATGTCAATTGTATATTCAAATTTATCTCCAAGTTGTAGTTTTTCAAATTCGAGATAAATTTTGATGATATCCAATTCTTCTTCTAAACTAATTTTAATTGCATCTTTCCTATCAGATTGTAAGGACTTATATGCCGATACATTATAGTCCAAATATCTCCTAATCATTTTAGAGAATGAGACTAAATACTTATCTGCATTTTCATAATCTTTTGCTAGTATTAAACTTTGGATAGACCCAAGCACGTTG
>CALHKJ010000137.1 GCA_938033975.1 uncultured Saprospiraceae bacterium
CATAGTTTTCCGATATTAATCTGAAATATCTCAACATCAGAAGGTTTTATTTCTTCAAAGTTATGTTCCTTTAATTTGGCTTGAAATCCTACCTGATCCTTTCCTAGTAGATCTTGATTGCCGAGGACCTCTAGTTGCATAAAGGTTGAAGAAAGACCTTTCCCTAGGGCCTTTAGTGATTTTGTTTTTTGCTTAATTGCCATTTACATGCTTAAATTTTTGGTGTGATTCATCATTTGAACTCCGTAAACCAAAGAGGAACCACTTTTAATCGCAGCGGCCACGTGGACTGCTTCCATCATCTGCTCTTCATCAGCACCTTTTTCCAAACAAGAAGAAGTATATGCATCTATACAATATGGGCATTGCACCGTATGTGATACTGCCAATGCAATGAGGCATTTTTCCCTTTCAGTCAATGCTGTATCTCCTTTGAAAACAGTATTATACCATTGGAAAAATTGAGAACCCATCTCTTCTTGAAATTCTGTTATTTTTCCAAATTTCTTTAGGTCGTCCGGATTAAAATATGTGTCAGCCATGTGATAATGTACGTATTGATGATAGAATTAGTTTTTGTTTTGGCGAAATTAGTTTTTTAAGCTGAGATTAATGGTTTTCCTCAGGACATATTATATTCGATGCACAATCATTAATTATATCTTAAGTCTTGATTTTCAGTGATATATCTAACACATTTCCCGTATATTATGAAAAAATCGCACTTCTATGGATATCAGTCATATGAAGTGGAGGAGATTAAACGGTGAAAGAGTAGAAATACCTTTGAAGGAGAGAGTTGAGCAGATTATCCTCCACGAACATAAAATAGGGAACAAATTGAAAATCTGTATCGGTACGGATTCTCAAAGACGAGGAGACAAAACAGAGTTTGCCACAGTTATTGTATTCCTAAGAGAGAAAAAAGGAGGTTTTATGCTTATTTCAAATTTTAACCGGCCCAATATGTCTTCACTAAAGGAAAGAATGATTCTAGAAGTGTCTAAAAGTGTTGAAGTTGCCTACCATTTGTGTGACCTTTTCGATGCCCATAATGTTGATTTAGAAGTACATGCCGATATCAATACAGACCCTCATTTTAAGTCTCATCTTGCTCTAAAAGAAGCTATGGGATATATTTTAGGGATGGGATTTGATTTCAAAGCTAAACCTGATGCATTTGCCAGCAGTAGTTGTGCAGATAAGGTTATCTAAGCCATAAATATCAAGATTCGTATACAACAGTTACTTTTCGTAGAATTAATGCTTATGAATGTAGGTTTTTCTTAGCCTCTTGTCCCATTTTTACTACATTAGTACAACTATAAAAAACAACCACAATGAGAGTAATTTTATGCCTATTAATCATAGGTAGTGCATTCATTTCAAGAGCACAAATGAATGCCATTCAATTTGAAGAATATGACCTAGATAATGGGTTACATGTCATCCTTCACGAAGATCATACTACACCTATCGTAGCTGTGTCTATCATGTATCATGTTGGGTCAAAAAATGAACAACCAGATAAAACTGGTTTTGCACATTTCTTTGAGCACCTATTATTTGAAGGATCAGAAAACATTGAAAGAGGAGAGTACGATAGCTATGTTGAAAAAGCAGGAGGAACACTCAATGCCAACACTACTTACGATAGAACTTTCTATTTTGAAATTTTACCTTCTAATCAATTGGAGCTAGGTCTCTGGTTGGAGTCAGAAAGATTGCTTCATGCAAAGGTAGAAGATGTGGGAATTGAAACCCAAAGAGAAGTTGTAAAGGAAGAAAGAAGACAAAGAGTAGATAATCAGCCTTATGGGTCTCTTTTGGAAGAAACAATGAAGAGAGCTTTTAAAGTACATCCTTACAAATCAACTGTGATTGGTTCTATGGATCATCTTGATGCTGCTGTTGAATCAGATTATAAAAATTTCTATAAAGACTTTTACGTACCTAATAATGCAGTCTTGTCAATAGCAGGAGATATTGATCCCGCACAGGCTAAGGTTTGGATTGATAAATATTTTGGAGCTATTCCTAGAGGAGAAGGAGAGGTGTTTAGACCATCCATTGTTGAACCACCATTAGGAGGAGAAGTACGTGATACTGTTTATGATAATATCCAATTGCCAGCAGTTATTCAAGCTTATAGAAGCCCTGCACAAGGAACTGATGATGCGTATGCAATGGAAATGTTGTCTACACTATTGTCTGCTGGTGCAAGTTCGAGGTTGAACAAACGATTGGTAGATGAGGAGCAAAAATCTTTATTTGTTGGAAACTTTATGTTGAATCTTGAGGACCCAGGAGTTTCTCTTGCATTTAGTATTTGCAACAATGGAGTAGAACCAGCTGATGTTGAAGCTAGCATGGATCAAGTGATAGCAGAAGTTCAAAATGAATTGATTGGTGATAGAGAATTTCAAAAACTGAGAAATCAAATTGAAAATAATTTCGTCAGTTCAAATAGTCGTGTTGCAGGTATTGCAGAAAGTCTTGCAAACTATCATATGTATTTTGGTGATACTAACCTAATCAATACTGAAATTGACAAGTACTTAGCTGTTACGAAAGAAGATATTATGAGAGTGGCGAAAAAGTATTTCAGCAAAGACAATAGAGTTGTATTGTATTATTTGCCTAAGCCACCAGAAGAGCCAAAACCATAAACAAACCAACCTAGAAATAATAAAAAATGAAAACATATAAAACTATATTATTGGCCATTTTCGCTGCATTTACTATGTCGCAGTGTACTCCCAAAACAACGGAGGGTATGACCAAGTCAACAGAAGAGATGAATGAAGTGGTGGAGGAAGTCGTTGAGAATATTACCGATCCTGCATTGGCTTGGAGAGCACAAGCTCCAAGTGCAGGACCAGCACGAAAAATTCAATTAGGTGAATACAACACCTTTACTCT
>CALHKJ010000138.1 GCA_938033975.1 uncultured Saprospiraceae bacterium
AAACCCAATGAAAATTTATCCAGCAGTTCACTACACGATGGGCGGACTATGGGTTGATTATAATCTAGAAACCAACGTACCAGGTCTCTTTGCTTTAGGAGAAGCTAACTTTTCTGACCACGGAGCAAATAGGCTAGGTGCTTCTGCACTAATGCAAGGATTGGCAGATGGATATTTTGTGATTCCATATACAATTGGACAATTCCTAAGTGGAGAAATAAGAACTCCAAAAATTGCCAATGATACTTCAGAATTTATGGAGGCAGAGCAAGGTGTGAAAGATAGAATTCAAAATGTATTGAACATAAAAGGAAATCAATCTGTTGAAAGTTTCCATAGACGACTTGGAAAAATCATGTGGGAATATTGCGGTATGTCGAGAAATGCTGAAGGCTTGAACAAAGGTCGTAAAATGATCCAAGATCTTAGGAAAGAGTTCTATAGTGATGTATTTGTTCCTGGAACAAATGATGAATATAATCCTGAGTTAGAAAAAGCATTGAGAGTTGCGGATTTCTTAGAGTTGGGAGAAACGATGATGGTTGATGCTCTGGATAGAAACGAAAGTTGTGGAGGACACTTTAGAGAGGAGTACACTACTGAAGAAGGAGAGGCTAAGAGAAATGATCAAGATTATACTTATGTATCAGCTTGGGAGTGGACAGACAATGATGAAATTATATTACACAAAGAGGATTTGAAATTCGAAAACGTAGAATTGAAAACAAGATCTTATAAATAATTTAAGCACTTTTAAAATTTGATGTTATGAACAATATGAAATTGCAATTAAAAATATGGAGACAGAAAAGTGCTACCTCTACTGGTCACTTTGAAACATATACTGTTCAGGCTTCTGAGCACATGTCTTTTCTAGAAATGCTCGATGTTCTAAATGAAGAATTGATTCATAAGAAAGAAGAGCCTGTTGTATTCGAACACGATTGTAGAGAAGGGATTTGTGGATCTTGTAGTATGGTTATCAATGGAAGGCCACATGGTCCTAATAAAGGTACAACTGCTTGCCAGTTACATATGAGATCTTTTAAAGATGGAGATACAATTACCATTGAGCCATTTAGAGCCAAAGGCTTTCCGGTTATAAAAGACTTGTCAGTTGATAGATCTTCTTTCGATAGAATCATTCAAGCAGGAGGATATATCTCAGTAAACACTGGACAAGCTCCAGATGGTAATTCTATTCCAGTTGAAAAAAATCTAGCTTCAAAGGCATTCGATGCAGCTACTTGCATCGGTTGTGGAGCATGTGTTGCAGCATGTCCTAATGGATCAGCAATGTTGTTTACATCAGCGAAAGTTTCGCATCTTGGATTGTTACCTCAAGGTCAGGTTGAGCACAAGAATAGAGTACAGGGTATGGTGGCACAAATGGATAAAGAAGGTTTTGGAATGTGTTCTAATACTGGTGCATGTGAGGCTGAATGTCCAAAAGAAATTTCAATTGAGAACATTGCAAGATTGAATAGATCTTATATGGCTTCAATGTTTACAACTGACAAATAACCTAGCCAATTGAAAGTATCATTAAAATCAGGAGACACGCTCAATTCATTTGTTGCGACTAATGAAAATGGGCATGAGGTAAAACTATCTGGTGATGGTTCTGCTGTAGGTCCAATGCAATCTGTGTTGATGGCTATTGCAGGATGCAGTACCATTGATATTGTAATGATTCTTGAAAAAATGAGGCAGCCACTTGAAAACATCGAAGTTGAAGTTGAAGCAGAAAGACGTGAGGAAATACCAAGGACATTTACGAAAGTGAATCTACATTATAAGTTGACTGGAAAATTAAAAGAAGGAAAAGTGGAGCAAGCAATAAATTCTTCTTTGGATAAATATTGTTCTGTTTCAAAAATGATCGAAAAGTCTGCGGAGATTAGTTCGTCTTATGAAATTGTAGAGTAAAAGCTTTATTTGCAATTCTAATTATTACAGTCTCCAATATTGATTTCAACTGCTGATCCCAGCTGTATTTCAAATCCACTTTCTAATTGCACAGTTTGACCAGCTTTGAAAATTACATTTCCGTTTGTTGGTATCATGCCTGTTGACATTAGTTCTTGAGAGGCTTCATACATACCATCTATTATTGGATTGTCAGTAATTTCTAGAAATGAATCACATGGATCGATTGAACCGATGGTGCAAATATCTATAGTCCAAGCATTAAGTGAACCTCCATCATAATTGTGATTGTCTTTTATTTCAAGTGTCCAATCACCGTTAGCTTCTTCATTTATAAAATTCGATAAGGTTTCTGCAGGCTTATATAACAATCCATCTGTTGCAGGACAATTGATAGGATCTATACCATTGTCTTCGAATCCTAAAAATAGATCATCACTACTGGTGCAAATACCATCAGTTAAGATCAATTCAATTCCACTTGGGGAAATAAGTTTTAAGGTAAGATCGCTTATGTAACTATGGGTAATATCAATGTTCGATATAGAAACATAAGAGACTAAGCCGGTACTAAGAAAATTAATTGTAGAACTAATGGTTGGTGTTCCAGATATTGGTAATTCGATTGGAGTATCTTCTGAGTTTTTATTGGTGCAAGTCTCACCTCCGGTAGTAAATGAAAAAGTTTCTGAATAGGTAGTTGGATTGCAAGAGTTCAAGGCTTTGACTTTCCAAAAATATTCTTGATTTTGAATGAGCTCTATGGGAAATAGCAATTCACTTTCAGTTAAGTCATTAAATACTTGAATTCCTAAATTGAAATTAGAATTTTGTGCAAGTTCTAATGTATAGCTAGTTGCAAATGGAACATCATTCCAATCAAGTAGTGGCGTTGTACTTTGAGCTTCACTGTTATTTGAGGGTTCAAATAAATTTACAGTTTCAGTCATATCTTGATCAATTATTAAGCTCAATTCAAGTTCCTCATCGTCATTTGCCGAAAGGCCCAATATCTTAAAGTTGTATGCACCAGCAAGAAGGTGCTCAGTGCCGCTTATGTATAAGCTATAGGTGCCTACTGTGCTGACATCATTTTCTGAAAATGTTGTGATCAAACCATTTGGCAAATCTTGAATTTCAAAGGAAGTGATTTCTGAATAGGCTCCATCATAGTTGAGTTGAAAATCAATATCTATTTCTTCGGCCTGACATATATTAAATTGAGTTTCTGTTGCACTCAAAGTAATTCCAGTACAATCATCTTCAATAATGAATTTCCCAATATGAGTATCCCATGAATTATTTATGGTGTATCCAGCGGTAAACCAATACGAGCCATCGATAGGATCGACATCGAGGGTACTGTAATCTCCCCATCGGTTACTACCATTCTTGCTACTTCCTGTTTTAATGATTGTTTCAGGATAGGTCATTTCATTGAGTGGATCGCATTCCGTTCTTCCTGTAAATCTAATAGAGGGATAAATAGTAGATGAGGAAACATTGAATCCCAATCCTATTGAACCATCTTCATTGAGGCATGCACTGCTCATCCATCTTGAAGCATCATCATAGTCAGGTGCATAGGTGCTCTGTTGATAAATGTACCAACCACTACCTTCATTTCTTAATTCGTACCACCTAATTCCAGCTCTATCATTGGCATCAACTTTTGTGACATGAGTACAAACAATAGATTCATGACTTCCAAAATTCCTGTAAGTAATTTTATTCATTAAAACCTCTCTGAGTGGATCTAAACGGAGAGGCGAATTAGGTTGCTCTATACATGCATAATTTGAGTAGCCACATAGATTGCTGTTGAATGGTTCAGTAGGCAAAATGATTGGTCCTGTTAGGCTAGTGTTTGCTGGATTTGCAAAGTCGATATCAAACTCCCAGATCTCAAGTCGGTCTTCAGAGATATCTGTACTCCACGCATCATCAGCCATCCGCATTATAAGTCCAGGTGATCCACTCGGCGGTAAATTTGTTCCTACCATTCCGACTGGTGTGGCTGCTTGGAAATTGATGCTTGGGAATTCTGGAATTGTAAATCTTTGAGCTGTAACATTGGGATCACCTGCTAGCATTTTGGTTCTGTCAAGCGCATAGGCTGGAGATACACCATCTTCATTTGTTGTTATCAAATATGCATCTGTCCAAATAGAATATTTTGGATAGTCAGGAAAATTTGGCGCGGTGAAACTATAAATATAGAAAGCACCTAAAGGGTCTGAACTAATAGATATTCCAACCACCATCTGATTGCCACTATGTGAAAATTCTGATAAAAGCCATCTATCTGCTCTTTCGTCATATAGAACTATTGGATCACCTTTGCCATTAATCCCAGTGATCCCATCAAAATAAATTTCATTCAATGCGACTGTTCCATCCTTGTTCCAAACTTTAAGCTTTGCACCTGAAACACTATTAACCATCTGGACAACATGATTGGGTCCTATGGCAATACTGGGGTCAGCAGGATTTACATTCGTTGGTCCGATTCCATCGAATTGAAGTTGTGTAGTTCGCAAGCTATTTCCAGCAGAATAATTATGCTGAACAGCTAGATCATTCTTAATTGGTAGAGCAGAATTATCGACATATGAATTTAGTGGCCAATCGGATTTTGGATAGTAACCTGGTTTAGCATATTTACTTGTATCAAGAATTAGTTTTGGAGAGATATGGATTTCACTAACCGGAAGACTTGTCTTAACCAATGATC
>CALHKJ010000139.1 GCA_938033975.1 uncultured Saprospiraceae bacterium
GATATCTGTAGAGATTGAGGATCCCGTTCCCGGAAATGGTTGTCCATTTAGGAAACACTCAAATGTTCCAGAATCTGTATCTGCATTAAATGTAATTTCTGTTCCTGCACAAGCAATTACATCATCCCCAATAGATATTTCTTGACCCATTCCTTCTACGACTGTAACACTACCTTCGCTGTTACAATTTGAGTCAGGATTGGTAACAACTGAATATTCACCGGCTTGATCTACGTTGAGTTCTTGTCCTATCGCGTCATCAATGGGAGATCCATTAAAATACCATTGGAATTGACTTGCGGTGGATTCGGCTGTTAATGTAGTTGTTTGATCACCGCATATACCGAGATTACCCGTGATTTGAACTTCTGTTGGTGCACCAATACTTAAGGTGAGTTCGTCTTCACCATCGCATTGTCCACCATCAGAAACTTCTACAGAATAGGTACCAGATTCATCAACAGTAAGTTCTTGATTTGTTTGCCCTGCTAAGATCATTCCGTCAACAAACCATTGGTACTCAAAGTTGCCAACTGGGGCTTCTAAGGTAATCGTTGTATCACCACAAGAACTTATATCAGTTCCCAAATCAACTATCGGAGTTTCTCCAATATTGACTTCTATATTTCGTTCAATATTACATTCTGCTCCAACTCCTCCCGCGATAACAGTATAGATTCCTGGTATTGAAACATCTAAAACATCATTGTTTTCTCCTTCAATTGTTTCACCATCAAATTGCCATTCTAGAATTTCTCCAGAAGTAGTTGCGATGATTGTAAATGTTTCACCATCACATCCACTAAAAGAATTCTCATTTACCATAAGGTCAGGGCCATCGACAAAACTTATGGTTGTTTCGTAACTATAATCACAATCTTCTCCTGAAATAAAATCAATTCGATAAAGTCCTGATTGATCAACCGGCAATGGGTTTTCGTTAACAGCAATTTCAGAATTATCTCTAAACCACCTCAATTCATAGTTGTCTGGATTGTCAAGTTCGAAACTAAAATCTGTCCCATTGCAAAGAGTCAGTTCTTCAGGATAGTCGTAATCGGGTTCTCTATAATTATTGTAAATGATTGAATCTCTACCAATACAGCCATCTGTATTTTCTGCAATTGCCAGAATTAATCCAGAGTTTTGAGTAAAATAATTACCACCTGAACCTTCAGGATCAAGCACTCCATTGTTATACCACTCTACATTGAATACATCTGTAACATTATTAAGCAATAGAGCTTCATCACATTTAGAAACATCTGGTCCTAATTCTATACTTACAGGTTCTCCGAAAGATACTGTTGTAAAAGCATCATCGGTACAACCACCTGCACTGGTTACAACAACGGTGTAAATGGCTGCTTCTGTCGCAACATAATTATTGTTTGGTCCAGATTGCAATTGGGTGCCGCCAATTGACCAAGTGTAGGTTTCCCCTGGATTGCTTGGTACACTTAATTCTAATGAGGTTGCACAAATAGATTGTTCAAGAGGCAAACTGACACTAGGTGCGGGTATTCCGGTAACAACAATTGAGTCAATAGTGGTGCAGCCTAAATTACTTGTTGCTTCAAATTGATATACCCCAGGTTGAGGTGCATTGATTGTAAAACTTTGGGCATTTGGTATTTCTTCTCCTTCAAAAAACCATTGTAATTCTGAAGCACCAGAAACCTCTGAGTCCAAAGTAGTGAATCCTCCATTTTCACATATGCTGGTACTGTTTGGTGATAGTGTTACTTCAGGATTTTCATTCACGATTACGACAGTTTGACCAGTATTTGAACAGTCAAATTCATTGGTAACCGTTACAGTATAAATTCCACCTGTATCAAAAAGATCTAATACTTGTTCTGTGTGAGTAAGAGTATCGCCATCAAAGGTCCACCTGTATCTCACTCCTGGTCCAGCATCTAAAACACCTTCTACTTTCCCTTCGCACAAAAAGTTTGATGCTGGAAAATCTACAACGGGTGTAGGTAGAACAGTAATATCTACGGAATCAATTGATGTGCAACCGAATGAGTTGGTAACAATGGCTTTGTATTCTCCTTCATCAATGATTGGTTTGTAAAACAAAAAATCTTCTTGCAATATGTCATTAAAATACCATTCGATTGTAGAGGCATCAGAGCTTGCATTTACTCTGTTTGTTCCAGCGCCACATACTTCTCTTGGTTCACCAAGATCAATTTCAGGCAAAGGGCTAAAAGAAACTTCCGCATTTGAAATTCTTAAACAGCCTGTGCTGTTCCGTACTTCTACAGTATAATTTCCATCTGAGTCAACGACTATACTCGGTCCGGTTTCAGTTTCTAAGATATTTCCATTTTTATACCAAATGAAATTGCCATTTGCGACTTCAGTGTCCAAAGTAATTGTTTCTCCAATACAGCCTGAGTAAATTTCTTCTAAAGCAATATCAAAAGGGCAACAATTTTCTGCTGCAGTAAATGCATCAGGTACAAATTGGAAGCATCTAGGATCTTCTGAGAATCTTAATTCTAAGTCAACAGATCCTGCATTTGATAGAAGGTCAGTCAGGATTACTGTTTGAGGACTACCAGTAATTTCAAATTCTTGATCATTGATGATTAGCATGCCATCTGTAGGATTCATTGCATACTCTACCACTAAAGTTTGAGTATAAAAGTTTGTGTTAGGGTCACATCCAGTTTGTGATGAAATATTGACATTAGGACTAATTGAGCAGGTCGACAAAATATCTATTGGTTTGAAATTGCTACTAAAGACGCCACATTGGCCTTCTGCATATATTTCTTCAGGTCTTTTACCAATCCAGTTATTTGGGTCGATATTTGGAGGTGGTTCAGGACCGCTGTTTTTGTAATGAGCTCCATGAATATTATATTTCCCAGGAGGAAGTTCAATGAAATTTGCATTATCTGAAACCAGATCTATTAATCCTGTGAATTGATCTACTGCAATATAAGTGTATGAAAAGTTTTCTGAATCGATGCCACTCGACGATAGAATTTGTCCAGGCCCAGTAATGCTTGTAATGATAGTTTCAACAGGATAGTCACCATCATTGTAAAATGCCAAAATGTATTGGCGGCAAGAGACAAGATTTGCTGTAAATGAATCATTGTATGTCAGGACTGTACCTTGTCCACTTGCTCGGGCACTACTTCTCACGAAACTTGCACAAGGTGCCTGCGGATTAAAATTACTTTTTTCATAAATGGTGACAAATCCTGAACCGCCTTGGTTTCCAACATCCAAGTCAAAGGTGTAGGCACCTCCGTCAGTACAACTGATTTCAACAAATTCGTATTCAGTATTTTTTATTGATGAACAAGCATTTCCATTTGATGCTTGTGCGGCCATCATCATTGTTGGAGAGCCATTGCTTATTTGTTTTGAAATACTTCCAATCCTTGAACCTATTGCTCCACCTAAAAACATGTTTAGTCCAGGATCTTGTGTATTAAATGTCT
>CALHKJ010000140.1 GCA_938033975.1 uncultured Saprospiraceae bacterium
TCTGCGATCTGAAACCACAGTATATTGTCCTGTATTTCCATTATAAAGACCTCTTGGTACACCATTGTAGTGCAATTCTAAAAGGTCGTTTTTTGCTCTCCAAGACCAATGATTGTTGTTTTGATCATTTTCCATTCTCAAGGCAATACCTGAATTTTCAAAGGCTCGAACGTGAAGCATTCCACTAGGATTGGTTGTATTTATTCCAAAATTCCCTGAACTTGATAGAAACCCTTTTGTTGAAACATCTGTGAAAAACAACAAAGAATCATCACCATCCAAAAGAATGTCACCTGTTCCTTTTATTTCTGAATCAAGCTGCCCAATCGATTCCACATTTCCAGCAAAGGAACTATTGATCATTCTTAAATGTGAGCCATCAAATTCAAGTTGAGCAGCTACGTTATTTCCATTGTAAAACCTTAACTCATTTTCGGAATCACTTGCATCAATAACCATATCTCCATCAACGTGAAGCTTTTCTGTAGGGTTAGATTCTCGTATCCCAACATTGCCACCGTTCGTAATTGTTGCCGCCTTATTGGTGATTGTGTTTAGTATATGCATCTTGTTACTGCTACCAGTTCCTGTTCCGTCATATTGTATGGCCATTCCAAGATTTCCTCCTTCATCAAATTTTAAAGTGGGTATCTTAGAAGTTTGGGATGCTAAAACCATAATGGTGGTTTCATTTGCGGAAGCACCATCATCTCTAACATGAAGTTTAGCAACAGGACCAGGTGTACCTATTCCTAATAAGCCATCCGAGGAAAGAATCATTCTTACTACATTATCAGTAATGAATGAATATCTGTCATTTGTGGTTGTGCCGTATAAATTATTATTACTCACATTCATTCCAGTTATAAATCGACAACTGGCTGTATTAAAATCAAGCAGTATGTCATTGTCCGAATCAAAGTCATGTATTTCGAGTTCTACAGCAAAGGTCGGTGGACCACCAACAGCCAACGCTTGTTCGAATCGAGCAAAGCCATCTACTGATAAGGTTGCCTGACTAAATAATCCGATAGTGGAAAGTAATGCGATAAGACAAAGAGGAATTTTAATTTTCATAATCACCATTTTAGGGTTAAAAATTGTTCACCCTTCAAAGATGTTCTACATTTAATTCTAATTATTAGCCTTTATTAGTGCCTTTTGAATTTCCCCATTTTGGGGGATATGGTATTATTCTTCTCTGTATTTCGCTCCAGGCAAATGTGTGTAATCTTGATTCGAGAATAATTGGATTTTAAGGGATGATTTTCGATTTATAAACTTGCTTATCTTTGAATGGTACCATAAACATTACACTGAAAATTTGTAAATGAACATTCTGTTATGTCTAGATAAGTTTAAATTCTCGCTTACCGCAAATGAAGCATGTGCTGCATTGAGTAAAGGTATTTTATCAAAAAACGATAGATTGAATGTCGTTTCTCATCCGATGGCTGATGGAGGTGAAGGTTCTTTAGAACTTGTAAAGGAGATACTGAATCTTAAATCTATTTCTGTTCATACCCTAGACCCACTTGGAAGAAAAATCAAAGCTGCCTACACAACTTCTGATGATACCGCATTTATCGAGCTGGCTTGTGCAAGTGGTCTTAGTTTATTGAAAAAGCAAGAACGGAATCCCATGTTAAGTTCGACTCTTGGAACAGGGTTGATGATTAAGGATGCGATTGAAAATGGCTACAAGAAAATATTTCTATTTGTAGGCGGTAGTGCCACCAATGATGGAGGAATAGGAATTGCCAAAGCACTAGGCTTTGATTTTTTATCTGAAGATAAAAGCTCACTAGATCCTATTGGAATGAACTTGGCAAAAATTCACACTGTTATTAATACAAAGACCAGTGACATAAGTTCTCTTGATTTGACTGTATTACATGATGTATCCAATCCGATGCATGGGCCTGATGGTGCAGCATTCACTTATGCTCAGCAAAAAGGAGCCAGCCAAGAAGATATCATATCATTAGATGAAGGACTAAAAAATTATGCAAGCATACTAAATAGAAACTTGAATTATGACATTGGTTCTATCTCCGGCATTGGTGCTGCTGGAGCAGTTAGTGCTTCCTTGCTAGCTTTGTTAAATGCAGAAATGAAAGATGGATTTGAGGTACTTGCAGAAATCACCAATCTAGAAGAGAAAATAAAAAACTCAAGTTTAGTAATAACAGGGGAGGGCAAGGTTGATGCAAGCTCATTTCAAGGGAAGCTTGTTGGAAAAGTAATTTCATTATGTAAAAAGTATAAAGTCCCATGTGGAATTGTTGCAGGCAATATTCAAGAATTAAAAATTAATAATGAAACTATCGCCTTTAGTAAATCTCTCCAATCGCGAGCCATTGATGTAAATGATTCAATTGAATCAGCAGAAAAGTATCTTGTGGAGATAGGTTTGGAGATCAGTGAAGAGTTTTTAGTTTGACATTTGACATTTGACATTTGACATTTGACATTTGACATTTGACATTTGACATGACATTTGACATTTGCACTCTGAAGTCTGATTTCTGACCTCTGAAATCTTCAGTCTAAATCTTTCGTCTCAAGTCTTTCGTCTTTCATCTTATTTCACTATCTATATAGTATGAAAAAGACCATTCACATCAAGACCTTCATACTTTTGGTATGCATTGTAGGATCACTCCAGATTGCAGCACAAAAAAGAATGTTGCCTATAGACACAGCTGTTGTAACCCAAGGTAGTACTATGATCAATGGAAAAGTGATTGATTATATGGCAACCACTGGCACGCAGCCATTATGGGATGCAGATGGCAATCCAATTGCTAGTCTTTTCTATACCTACTACGCTAAAAATTCTAAAGCTGGAAGTGATAATTCTGATCGTCCTTTGTTGATTTCATTCAATGGTGGTCCTGGTTCTGCTTCAGTTTGGATGCATGTAGCATATACTGGTCCAAAGGTTTTGAATATAGATGATGAAGGTTATCCGCAACAACCTTATGGAATTTCAGATAATCCATATTCAGTATTAGATGTGGCTGATATTGTGTTCGTAAACCCAGTCAATTGTGCATACTCTCGGATGATAGAAGTAGATGGAAACATGCCAGACAAAGAAAAATTCTTTGGCATCAATGCTGACATAAAATATCTTTCTGAATGGTTAAGCACTTTCGTAACAAGACACAATCGTTGGTTGTCACCTAAATTTCTTATTGGAGAAAGTTATGGTGGTACTCGAGTCATGGGTCTAGCTTTAGAATTACAAGATCGAGCTTGGATGTATCTTAATGGGGTCATCATGGTTTCTCCAGCAGATTATAAATCCTATGGTGCTGACAATGCACTTTCATCAGCGCTTAATCTTCCATACATGGCTGCAGCTGCATGGTATCATAAAATGCTACCAACTGAGTTGCAAGAAAAAGATTTACTAGAAGTATTGCCGGAGGTAGAACAATTTTGTATTGACAAACTTATGCCTGCTCTCGCTAAAGGAGG
>CALHKJ010000141.1 GCA_938033975.1 uncultured Saprospiraceae bacterium
CGAGGCTGATAAAAGATGGGCCTCAAACTTTGGTTTCGGAGTAATAAGACATGCTTTGGATGATGGATATAGAGTAGAGAAAATGATGGAGACTACTGTGTATGACCAAGCGTGTTATGGAATCAAAGTAATAGATAAAAGTGGAGGAGAAACTGAATTTGCCATTGCAAAATCAGATTTTAAGATTAGAAAAGTGGCCTTTGATACACCTCGTGGTTGGCATGAAAGAATCTACTCTGAATATTTTGAAAAAAGCGAATTCAACTGGTTGCAATCAGGAAAAGTTGAGTTATCTTACCAAGGGGTAAAATCCAATGATGTCTTTTGGACGGACTTTACTGTTAATGAAAAATTAGACGATCAATTATTTATTTTACAATAAAATTCAAACAATGAAATATCCTATTTTAATCGCATTGGTACTGTTATTTTTTGTAACTGATTTTGCCATATCACAAGAAGTTGTTCTTGAAGGCAAAGATGCAGTTTTAGCCAGAATGAAGGCTACATGCGGCACCACTGAAGAAGGAAAAACAAGATATGGCATGTGGGAGGGAAGAGCTTACAGTAGAGTGGAAGGAGAAAAAGACAAACATCTTTTCAATCTGATTGGTATCAATACCAGACAATGTAAGGTGGTAGAAGATGAGGTGAAAGGACTGGGATTCAAAAGTGTGTCAAGAGAAATAATGATGTACTTGGATCCAGAGACCAATGAGATACTAGATAGCTGGACAAACCCATGGAATGGGAATGAAGTTGAAGTCCTGCATGTTGCAAATGACCCTGTCAACATGAGAGGCTTTAGGTATGAAAAGAATGACAAAGGTGAAAATGTAGCTCCAATGAAATTAAGGAAATACGAGGACCTAACATTTTCTGCTGATGAGATCCCATTGTTTTATGACAATCCGCTGGGTAGCGATTATCAAGTATATGTCGGTGGCGCCTACCATGCAATGGAAATATTTAATTCTATTTACCGGACAAGTGAAATTTTGGATCCTGAAACCAAATATCTAACTCACTCTAATATAGCCTGGACTCGTGTAGCACAGTGGTTGCCATGGATGGAGATGGGATCGAAACAGGGTATTATGGTTTTCAATGCAACTGGCTTTAGCACCTTTGAAAAAGATGAAATATGGCCTAGACTCCAAAAAATTATGGACGAACGTTTTCCACTTTATAATACACCTCCACCAGTAGATGATGATCGTCCAAATGAAACAAGTTGGACTGTGTTTAAAAAGCATATGGAGGATAAGGAAAAAAAGACGGTTAGAGGAACAAGTCGCTCTCACTAATATGACCTTAATTAATAAAAGGTTAGTGCTAGCAGCAAGACCAAGTGGTTTGATAAAAAATAGTGACTTCCGGATGGAAGAAGCAAAGGTTCCTGATATCCAAGACGGAGAATTTTTGGTGAAAACCAAATATCTCTCTTTAGCCCCTGTCATGAAATTTTATATGCTGGATGGAGCTGGTATAGAAAAGCCATTACAGTTGGGAGAGACCATGAGAGGGAGAGGTGTTGGAGAGGTTATTGATTCCAGACATCCAGATTTCCAAAAGGGAGATTTTGTGGGTGGTAAATTTGGTTGGCAAGAATATGTGGTGTCGAAAGGAACCGCTTACGATATGATGTACAAGTTTGATGTAGAAGGTTTATCTCCTTCGACTGCACTAGGAGTTTTGGGTGTGACTGGTTTCACTTCTTATTTTGGTTTATATCATGTTGGTGCCTTAAAAGAAAATGAAAATATTTTGGTTTCCTCAGCAGCTGGTGGAGTAGGGAGCTCTCTAGGATTTCTAAGCAAAATAAAATCGGGAAAAGTTGTCGGTCTCACAAGTACAAATGAAAAGAAAAAATTACTCACCGAAAAACTCGGTTACGATTTTGCCATCAATTATAAAATAGAAAATATCTCGGAGCAATTGGATAAATATTTCCCAGAAGGGATAGATGTTTATTTTGATAATGTAGGAGGTGAAATATTAGACCTTGCCCTCAGCAAATTGAGAAGATATGCTAGAGTTGTTTGCTGTGGAAGAATTAGTACTTACAAAGATTCACTAAAGACTCAAGAATATCAATTAAAAAATTGGCACAAGGTTGGCTCAAACCGCGCAAAAATGGAAGGCTTTTTTATTTATGATTTCGAAGCCCAATTTGCGGAAGCGAAAAAAGAAATGATAGGATGGATCAAAGAAGGAAGACTAAAATATCAAGAAGATATACTACAAGGTTTAGAAAAAATGCCTGAAGCATTGAATCGTTTGTTTGAAGGGAAAAATATTGGGAAACAATTGGTGAAAGTAAATTAGAAAAAAATTATGGACCACATACTTAAAAAATTTCAAGAAATTCTCTGTGGATCATTGGACAATCAAGAACAGATTGATGCCGAGCTTATAGAGGGAAAACAGATACATCCTTATGCCAAACATGTGACTGCAGTCTGCGATCATAAAATCATAAATCGACCCGATGGACATGAAGGAATGTATGTGCTAGAGGAAAGTTATTATAAGTATCCCGGCAAAGAGGAAATGGAATTGAAGCCTTTGTTTTTTTACATAAGATCTGATGGAGATTTAAAGGCTCTTTTGCAATCAGTCCAGATTCCTCCACATATAAATAAAGAGGATGCTACCAACGATAATGATGAGTTGGTCTTTGATTGGAACGAGTTGGAGTTTAGAAATTTTGGTGTCGCTGAATATGTGTGGGATGAAGAGATTCAAGGTTTTAAAGTTGATCACGAAGCGGATATGGGAGGTGGAATTACTTTCCGATTGATTGAAACCTTGAATATGGAAGGACTACAGGTTATGGAACTGGTACACAAAGATGGCGTAAAAATAACGCCATATGATACTCCACTACTTTATAAAAGAATCAAAGAATGAAAGATCAAAAATCACTAACTAGTGTCATAGGAATTGCCATCATTGGAACCATCTTACTCATTGTTACGAATGGTATGACCTTTTCAGGTATTACTGTTTTTGATGAGGCAATTTTGGATGAGTTTGGCTGGTCCAAATCAGAACTAAAATTTAGGGACCTGGTCAATTTAGTAGCTTCCTCTATGTTGATGCCTTTTATAGGTGGCTTGATAGATCGATATGGAGTGAAACGATTTATGGTCTTAGGATTGACACTCATTGGTAGTATGTACTTTCTTTATTCTCTGATACAGACTACTTGGCATATGTATGCCATTCATTTGGTTTTTGCAATTGCTGTATCTGGTGCTGGAACCTTGGCTACAGTTATCATGGTTTCTCAGCGGGTTACTACCAATAGAGGTACTGCTATCGGAATTGCCCTAGCAGGAACTTCGGCCGGTGGTATAATCATACCACAGATTGGAAGACCTCTTCTTGAGAGTTATGGATGGAGGACAGCTTTTCAATATGAGGCCATCATACCGATTATTGTATTACTGGTCATAGTTGCTTTTGTCAAACCAGTGAAGTTTAATAAATCAGTGGAGGCAATAGGAGAAAAAGATGAGGAAACTGGATTGACAGAAATTTCTTTTCAATCAGCAATCCGTCAACCAGTATTTTGGGCTATTTGCTTTGCTGGAGTATTTTGTTTTTATAGCATCATGGGTATTATTTCTAACCTCTTTTTATACCTGCGTGAACTTGATTTTTCTCCAAAGCAAGCAGCCAATACGTTTAGTATCTTCTTTGGTATCATTTTAGTGGCCAAACTGACCTCAGGAATCATCGCTGAATATATAGATGAATACAAACTTTTTAAAATCCAATTAGCATTGATGATGTTAGGTACTGCTGGGATAGCTCTCAATTCCTCTGGCTTGGTATGGCCAAGTCTCATTGCTGTAGGATTGGGATGGGGTGGACTTTACACCTTACTCAACTATATTATAATCACCACCTTTGGGGTAAAATCTGCTGGGAAGATAGGCGGAGTGATATCAACCTTTGAAGGAATTGGTTCAGGCCTCGGGGCTTGGGTCACCGGTTTGGTATCCGATAAGACAGGAAACTATAGCATGAGTTTTTGGATAGTAGTTGGATTTCTTTTCCTTGCCTTGATCATTAGTTTCTTTATCAAGAAAATTACCCCAGAAGCCTTGGCTCAAAAGAGTGGCTAATTAGA
>CALHKJ010000142.1 GCA_938033975.1 uncultured Saprospiraceae bacterium
AATTTTTTCTGAAGACTCTCATCTTAGTATTGTGGATGAAGATTGTGACGGCGATTGGGATGTATTCTATGGAGTTGGGGATACCGTCGATGATGCAGAAATTACAGTTTGTGATCTTTTAGTTGCTGTTCCAAATTTTGCACAAGCGAGTTCGGACCAAAGTCACTATTGCTTAGGTGATCCAATATTTTTACTTGAATTAAGTGCAGTAGGTGTGAGCTGGTCTTGGTCAGGGCCAAATGGCTTTTCTAGTACTGATCAAAATCCATTGATACCAAATAGCACAATGGCTAATGCCGGAACTTATACCGTTACCATTACAAATGAACAAGGTTGTATTTCTACCTCTACCATCGATATAACAATCAGCGAAACAATCGCAGATGCAGGACCAGATGCTACAATTGACATAGGTGATATCACCCAAAATTCAGGAGCAGGAAATGGACTTACAATATATTGGACACCAGCAGCAGGATTAAGTGATCCTACAATACTAAATCCAGTTGCTAGCCCGACTGCAACAACAACTTATACTCTTACCGTGATAGATCAATTCGGATGTGTGGCTACAGATCAGATGACCATCTTTGTGGTAGGTGATGAATGTAGTTACGACGAAGAAATTTTCCATTCAGATTTTGAAACAACAACAGGTGATAACTTTTGGACGATAACAAATAATGCAAATGATGGAAATTTTGAGATAGGTGTTCCTAGTCCATATATCCAATCTGGAGTAACTGTAATGGAATTAAATCCACAAGAAGGGTCACAAAGTTTAATCACAGGTAATGCCACAAACTACAATCAAGACTTAGATGGTGGACCCTCTAGTGCAAGATCAATTAATATCAATTTGCCAAACGACGTTAATACAATTTCTTTTAGTTTATACTGGTATCTGTCACATTTTACAAATGGAGATAGCAGTGATTTTTTGACCATTGAAATTAGAGATGCAAGTAATAACAGTGTATTACATACACTGGTAGATGAAAATGGAGCACCAACAGACAGAGATGCTGTGTGGACCTTTGCTTCTCTTGATCTTTCAGCTCATGCCGGCAAGACAATTTACATTTACATTAGTGCAGCAGATATTGGCAATGGATCAAAACTTGAAGTTGGAATTGATAATGTTTCAATTCTTGGTACTTTTTCAACAGTTGCAGATTTAACTTTGACAGACAACGATGTTTGTGATCTTGACTCTCCCATTACGCTTAGTGGAGGAACACCTGAAGGAGGCGTATATGAAGGACCAGGAGTTACTGGGAATATCTTTGATCCATCAATTGCAGGCCCAGGTGTACATACCATTTCTTATCAATTTACAAACATAAATGGTTGTATTGCAGTTGCCGTAGAAGATATAGAAGTTTATGAAAGTCCACTTGTAGAACTTGAGCTTTCTGTCGGTGAGGCATGTATTAATCAAACAACCATTGGTCTTTTCGGAGGAAATCCTACTGGAGGAACATGGTCTGGCCCAGGTGTTTCAGAATCATCATTTTATCCTTCTGATGCTGGAATTGGTACACACACCATTACTTATACAGTTACTGATTTGAACGGGTGCCAAAACAGTATTTCTGATGACTTTATAGTATATGAAGTTCCTATTATAACTAATATTAGCTATACAGATGCATATTGTAGTCTTGATAATGGTACGATTTCGATTACTTTCGATGACGTAGATAATATAGATAACATTCAGTTTTCTTTAAATGGTGGCTTCGATTGGCAAACACCTATTCCTGATTCAGACGGACAAGTAACTTACAGTGATTTACCTGCCACTACCTACGATATTTGGGTGCAAGATGAAAATACAAACTGTCCTTATCAGCTTCAAATACTTACAATTGAAGATGAATTGGGGCCCATGGTAGATTTAGGTCCAGACATTAATAAATGTAAAAACGAAATAGAGACTATAAATCCAATTATTGAAAATGGCCTTGCTCCTTTTTCCTATGCTTGGACAGGACCAAATGGATTTGTTTCAGACCAATTATCTAATGAACTTATTGACGAAGGCACATACGAGCTAGTGGTTACCGATGCCAATGGGTGCACTGGATCAAATTCTGTTGTGCTAAGTAATTTTTCTCTTTCAGTAGATGCTGTGATAAGTTCAATAAAGTGTTTTGGGGAAAACAATGGACGTATTCGCGCTTTCGCAAATGGCACTTCTCCATTCAGATATACCATAATAGGATATGGTTCAAATGGTTCTGGAGTATTTAATGGATTAGCACAAGGGGTTTATAGTTTGGAAGTGGAAGATGCATATGGTTGTTTGATATCTCAGACATTTACAGTACCAGGGCCACCACCATTAATATGCAGCCAAGACAGTTGTGTAAGAGAAATAACAAACCAATGGATGGGTGCAGGAAATGGACCATTTACTGCAAGTGCAGGATCCACAAATATCAGTCTAGAAGTGATTAATCAATTCAATACAGATTTGAGCAACTTTGATGCTAGTACAACTTTATCAACTTCCACTTCAAGTTGGTTTGTAGAGAGTGCTGAAGGACTTCCTTCAATAGAATTGCAAGCAGTTTGGGATACAGAACCAGAAGCTCAACTTTCTGATATTGATGATTTAGATGATAAAGGAACCATAACAATCACTCTAAATTTTGATGAGCCCGTCGATGATGTTGTATTACATATTGATGGTCTTGGTGACTTTGGTTTTGATGGAACAAACAGTTGGTCAAATAGTAGTGAGTGGAAAATTATAGATGCTGGTTTAAGTTTGAAAAAATTATCTGGAACTGCAGACTTACAAGTTATGAGTGATAGATTTTTCAGATCACCTGATGTTTCACATGACATGCAAGAGGAAGCCCAATACCCAGATGGCGAGGGTAGTGCTGCTGGTTCAATTGCAATCTTAGCACCAACACCAGTCAGTAGTATTAGCTTTGAAGTAACTGGCATTGGCGTTGAAGGAAATGGTTTTGATAATGTAGAGTTGGCAATCAGCAAGTCTGTTTGTTATGATTCTTTTCCGACAGATTATCTATGTGATAACACTCCCGGTACAGCAACCATCTCAGCTTTAGGAGGCGTTCATCCTTTTAGCTACGAGTGGGATAATGGAGAAACTACTCAAACTGCAAGCAACTTAAATCCAGGTATTCATACGGTCACAATTACAGATGCAAATGATTGCCTATTGGAATGTTCTGTGCAAATTGAAGATAACTCTATCCTAATAGACGCTGGTCCTCGTTTTAGTTTTTGTGAAGGAGAATCAGGAACTTTGAATCCTTCAATTATTGTTGGTGCTGATCCAATTCAATATCAATGGTCAGGGCCAAATGGTTTTACTTCAACAGAGGAAAATCCAACTGTTACTGATGGTGGTTTATATATTTTGAATGTAATTGATGGGAATAATTGTACTGCCTTTGACTTCGTAAGAGTATATGCTTATGCATGTAATCAAACAACCAATTGTAATTACTTACATGAGTTTAATAACTTTTCATATTATGGATCAGACGGTAGTTTAGATTGGAACAACTTTGGCTGGGATGAAATCGGAGATAACAACTCCGCCATCAGTGGAGATATATCTATTTCTAATGGTCAATTAAGCATGCAACACACTGATAACACAGCACCATCTATCCAAAGACAACTTGATTTAGGTGGACACTCACTTGGTGTGCTTTCCTTTGATTTTATTACTCAAGGTGGAGTAGATGGAAATGATCAATTTCAGGTAGAAATATTCGATGGTGTAAGTTGGACAGTTATTTTTGAAAGCTCTGGATCAACCAGTACAACACATACTCCCTGGTTAGATATTGCAGATTATCTTTCTGCTGAAACAGAAATTAGATTTACAATTGTAAGTGGGTTTTCAGATCCAGGCGAAGAATTGTTGATTGATAATGTAAGGATAGATTTGGATTGTCTGTGCGAAGGAAATGCTGTTGTGGGTATTGATCAGGAGATTTGTGAAGGTGATTCAATTCAATTAATCGGAACAGGTGTTGGTGTTGTAACCTGGGAGCCGGTGGCATTCTTGTCTGACCCAACGATTTTAGATCCGATTGCCTTTCCTAGTGAAACAACTACATTTATGCTAACCGTGACAGATGATTACGGTTGTGTAGCTACAGATGAAATAACAATTCAAGTCAATGAAGAAGTTGAGGCGGAAGCTTTGCCATTATTTGCAGATTATTGCTTGGATGGAAGTGGTGCAGCAACAGTGATTATCTCTCAAGGTGAAGGACCTTTCACCATAAATTGGGAGTCACTTTCAAGTAACGAAAACGGAACCACTATTCAAGATGATATTGGCAGTACAAATATTGAAAACCTAAATGGGAACACTATTTATTGTATTCAAATTGTAGATTCAAATGGCTGCACTATCTCCATTCCATAGAATAGTTTTTCTGGATTACTAAAAACATTTGCGGAAGCGAAAAAAAATAGATAGCTTGTTAGCTATTGCTAATCTATTTTAAACTTGCAGCGAATGAATGTCCTAAAAGGAAAAACCGAATACTTCAAAGGAATAAATCAAATCAAATACAAAGGCAAAAGATCAAAAGATCTACTCGCCTTCAGATATTATAATCCAGACGAAAAAGTTGCAGGTAAAACAATGCGTAAGCATTTCAAATTTGCAATGGCTTACTGGCATACCATGTGCAATGCTGGAGGAGACCCTTTTGGTCCTGGAACAAAAGTTTTTCCTTGGGATAAAGATGCAGATCCTGTCGTAAGAGCAAAAAACAAAGCTGATGCCGCATTCGAATTCATGACAAAACTGGGCTTAGAATATTTTTGTTTTCATGATGTGGATATGGTTGATGAAGCAGATAACTTAAAAGATACACGAAAACGTCTCGATGAAGTATCTGATTATATTGCTAAAAAAATGAAACAAAGTAAATCCAAATTACTTTGGGGTACTGCCAATCTATTTAGCCATCCGCGATATATGAATGGTGCTGCAACCAATCCAGACTTTAATGTAGTTGCGCATGCCGGAGCCCAGGTGAAAAATGCATTGGATACTACCATTAAATTGAAAGGAGAAAATTATGTCTTTTGGGGAGGCAGAGAGGGCTACATGTCATTGCTAAACACTAACATGAAAAAGGAAGTAGAAAACCTTGCTCGTTTCCTTCACATGGCAAAAGACTACGCTCGTAAAAATGGATTTAAAGGGACCTTCTTTATTGAGCCCAAACCAATGGAGCCGTCAAAACATCAATATGATTTTGATGCTGCCACTGTTTTAAACTTTTTGCGCCAGTATGATTTGATGGATGATTTCAAACTGAATATCGAAGTAAACCATGCAACTTTAGCGCTTCATACTTTCCAGCATGAATTGCAAGTAGCAGGAGATGCAGGAATGCTCGGCTCTGTTGATGCAAACCGAGGTGACTACCAAAACGGATGGGATACTGATCAATTTCCAATGGATCTTTATGAGCTTACAGAGGCAATGTTGGTGTTCTTAGAGGTTGGTGGATTCAAAGGTGGTGGAATAAACTTTGATGCAAAAACAAGAAGGAACTCAACAGACCTTGAAGATATATTTATCGCACACATCGGAGGTATGGATGCTTTTGCAAGAGCTTTAATTACAGCTGATGCAATTATGCAAAAATCAGATTATAAAAAACTAAGAAAGAAGCGTTACGGTAGTTTTGATCGAGGAAATGGAAAGACATTTGCTCAAGGCAAAATGAACTTAGAAAAACTAGCACAGATAGGACAAAAGGCCAAAATAGAGCAGATCAGTGGCAAACAAGAATTGTATGAGGTGATTATCAATCAATATATCTAATTCTCTTTGTTTCATTATATTGCAGATACTTAACCAGACGAAACCTATTTTTAAACCAATTAAACTGATCAATGTAAGCCTGCTCCAATGCTTGTTTGTTGTTGAAATTCTATCAAAACAAGGAAGCAATTTGAGCAGAACTTCTCATATAAGAAGTATACAAATCAAGACTATCAAAACACCATTTTATGGCTATTCTGAGTTTCGTAGGATTCACCTTACTTGTTGCAATCGCTTCATATTTTTTAACCGGTAAAACCAAGGAAACAGCTGATGGATATTTCTTAGGAGGAAGAAGTTTGACAGCTGGTGTAATTGCAGGTTCACTATTATTGACCAACTTATCTACCGAACAGATAGTTGGATTGAATGGACAATCATATACAGAAGGGATTTTAGTAATGTGCTGGGAAACTTTGGCAGCAATTGCCATGGTTGTAACTGCCCTTTTCTTACTTCCTCGATATTTAAAAGGTGGTCTTACAACCATCCCACAATTTCTTGCTGTGAGATATGATATAATGACAAAAACCATTGCGTCGGGCTTGTTTCTTACAGGCTATGTGGTTGTATTGTTGCCTGTCGTATTATACTCAGGTGCTTTGGCTCTGGTAACAATGTTTGACATACCTGAAGCCTTGGGTATATCTCTGACTGCATCTCTTTGGATTGGAGTCTGGACTATCGGAATCATAGGTTCGATCTATGCAGTTTTTGGTGGGTTAAAGGCTGTCGCAATTTCAGATACAATTAATGCCATTGGATTATTGGTTGGTGGATTTCTGCTTACCTATCTCGGCTTTAGATACATTGGTGATGGATCAATGACCCAAGGAATTAGCAACCTTTACAACAATGCTCCAGAAAAATTTAATGCCATTGGTGGTCCAACTGCCTCAGTTCCTTTTGCTACAATCTTTACAGGAATGATGCTTGTTCAATTATTTTATTGGGGAACAAATCAAGCTATCATTCAGAGAGCATTGGCAGCAAAGAATTTGAAGGAAGGACAAAAGGGATTATTGTTAGCTGCATTCTTCAAAATACTAGGACCACTCATTTTGGTAATACCAGGGATGATTGCCTTTTATATTTTTAAAGGAGAACTGGAAGTGGCAGATCAAGCATATCCAGAACTGGTGAAAACAGTATTACCTGTTTCATTGGTAGGATTTTTTGCCGCTGTTTTATTTGGTGCAATACTAAGTTCATTTAATAGTGCATTAAATAGTTCTGTCACCTTATTCGGACTTGATATCTACAAGCAACACATTAATAAAGATGCAGATGATCGACAGGTAGTAAGAGCGGGTAAAGGTTTTGGAATCTTTTTGGCATTTTTATCTATGTTCATTGCACCCCTAATTCAAAATGCACCAGATGGTTTATTTGGATATTTGCAGGAGGTAAATGGATGCTATAGTATTCCGATTCTTACTATCATCGTAGTAGGGTATCTTACTAAATACGTTCCTGCTATTGCCGCAAAAATTGCTATCGTATTAGGAGCCGTATTATACTTTATAAGCCAATTTGGAATCAAGCCTAGGATGATTGAAGGAGCACTAGCTGCTGCAAAAGATTCGGGTGTAACAGATGAAGCAGCATTGAAAGTTGTGGAAGCTGGAGCGTATCCACATTTCCTTCATGTGATGGCCATTTTATTTGTGATGAATGTTATCATCATGCTAGTGATAGGTGCTATGAAACCGAGAGCAACAGCTTTCGATCTTCCATATACAGAAGAAGTAGATATTACTCCATACAGATTTGTAAAACCGATAGGATTAGCAATTGTTATTGTAGTTATATTGACCTATATTTTCTTTCAATAAGAAAAACAATTTTTGATTGGACTTAAAAATTGAATAGCTATGTCCACAATAATTACCAAACCAAAAGTTCAGATCGACGAAGATATATTGACTGAACTTTTGGCTTTAACCAAAGAAGAAAAACAAGTAATAGTACATTGTCTTTTTGATGCAAGGAATATCCTTGGGGCCAAAATTAGAATTTGGCCTACAACCTTTTTGTATGATCTTGGTTCCGCACATCAAAGCGAATTGGTGCACGCCGATAATATTAGTTACTGTCCTCAATGGACTGAAGTTCCTCATGGAAAGGTGGCTCACTTTTCTCTCTTGTTCACTGGTTTGCCAAGCAATTGTTCAAGCTTTGACTTGGTAGAAAAAATTCCACAAGCAGGAGGATTTACAGTGACGGGAATCAAACGCAACGAATCAGACGTATACTATGTTTGGGTTTGATTGATACCTATTTTAACCAACAAACAATGTTATGAGCACAAGTTTATCAAGCTTTGATTGGGTTGTAATTGCCGGCTATTTTGGCCTCTTACTTGCGATAGCTTATTGGGTAATTAATCAAAAAAATAAAAACAGTGAAGATTATTTTCTTGCTGGAAGAAACATGGGTTGGTTTGTTGTCGGGGCTTCCATCTTTGCTTCTAATATTGGATCAGAACATGTAGTTGGACTGGCAGGCTCAGGAGCCTCTGATAAATTTCCACTTCTTATTTATGAACTTCATGCTTGGGTAGTGATACTCTTAGGGTGGTTATTCTTACCATTCTATCTTCGGAGTGGAGTTTTTACCATGCCTGAGTTTTTGGAAAAAAGATTTGGACCAAAGGCAAGATGGTTTCTTTCTCTTTTTAGCTTGGCAGCCTATGTCCTTACTAAAGTTTCTGTAACCTTATATGCCGGTGGAATAGTGATTTCTACTTTGCTTGGGATTTCATTTATGACCGGTGCCTTTGCTACAGTTATATTGACTGGAATTTATACCGTACTAGGAGGGATGCGTGCAGTAGTTTATACTGAAACTTTACAAGCAATTATTTTAGTGATAGGAGCAGCTACTTTAACCGTTCTTGGTTTGCAAGCTGCAGGTGGATGGTCGAGTGTTGTAAATGAAGTTGGACCTGAGTATATGAATATGTGGAGATCAATGGACGACAAAGATTATCCTTGGCATTGGTTGGTTTTGTCTTCTTCCATAGTTGGAATATGGTATTGGTGTACAGATCAGGTGATTGTTCAGAGGGTGCTTACCGCAAAGAACTTATCGGAAGCAAGAAGAGGAAGTATTTTTGGAGCCTTCCTTAAGTTGATGCCAGTATTTTTATTTCTCATCCCTGGTGTAGTCGCTTTGGTTTTAAATATGAGAGGTGAGCTTGCCTATGATACACCTGATCAAGCTTTCCCGGCATTGATGATGCAAGTGTTGCCTTCCGGACTGAGAGGTTTGGTCGCAGCTGGACTAATGGCTGCTCTTATGTCTTCTTTGGCATCTGTGTTTAATAGTTGCTCTACCTTGTTTACAATTGATATTTACAAAAAGTTTAAACCAACTGCTTCAGAATCACAGATGGTGAGAATGGGAAGATTGGCAACAGCTGTTGTAGTTGTTTTAGGTATCATGTGGGTGCCTGTCATTGAAAAGCTAGCGGATGGAGCTCTTTATGGTTATTTGCAGAATGTACAAGCATACATTGCCCCACCAATTACGGCAGTATTTCTACTTGGTATTTTTTCTAGCAGAATAAATAATAGAGGAGCATTGGCCACATTGTTTTCTGGATTATTCATTGCTGCCATCAGACTGACCTTAGAAGTTTTGAAAAATGATTCTTGGGACAAGGATGGTTTGTTGTATCAACTGGCTGACATGAATTTCTTGAAGTTTTCAACCTTCTTTTTCTTGTATTGTGTTGCAGTTGCGATTGTGATATCCTTGATCACACCAAAGGATGACAAAGACATAGAAGGTTTGACCTTTGCTACCATTACCGAAGAACAAAAAGCAAAAGAAAAACTAAGCTTTTCATGGCTTGATGTAGTTGCATCACTGTTTGTAGTTGCAGTGGTAGCTTGGGTAATGATTTACTTCAGTTAAAAAAGTACATCTTAACGAGTCAAATACATACTTCTTTCTCTATCAAGTTTTCTAAAGAAAGGGTCTTCTAAGTCATCGATAAATCTAATCGCTTCACCAGTACTTTTCATTTCTGGTCCAAGTTGTTTGTCAACACCAGGGAATTTGCTGAATGAGAAAACAGGAACTTTAATCGCATAACCTTTTAGATTTTTCGTCACCTTAAAGTCTTTCAATTTGTTGACGCCCAACATCACCTTTGTGGCAATGTTTAAGTATGGAACTTGATATGCTTTTGCAATAAATGGAGTTGTTCTAGATCCTCTTGGGTTGGCCTCTATTACGTAAACGTTATCGTCTTTTATTGCAAATTGTATATTTATTAATCCCTTGATTCCTAAAGCTAATGCCAGCTGCTTTGTGTATTGCTTCATCTTCTCAATAGATGCTTCAGATAAACTATAAGGCGGAAGCATGGCAGAACTATCTCCTGAATGTATTCCTGCTGGTTCGATGTGTTCCATGATCCCCATGATGTGTACATCTTCTCCATCACAGATGGCATCAATCTCTGCTTCTTTTGCTCTCTCTAAAAACTGATCTATCAAGACCTTGTTGTCTGGCATGTGCTTAAATATGCTTAAAACATGTCTTTCTAATTCATCATCGTTAAGTACGATTCTCATTCTTTGTCCACCTAGTACATATGAAGGTCTTACCAAAACAGGGTAGGTAACTTCATTGGCTATTTCAAGCGCTTTATCAATATCATTTCCAACTCCGTATCTTGGATATGGAATGTTTTCACTTTTCAACAAATCAGAAAACCGACCCCGATCTTCTGCTAGGTCCATACTATTAAAAGATGTACCAATTATTTTAATTCCCTTTTTATGGAACTTCTCTGCAAGCTTAAGAGCAGTTTGTCCTCCTAACTGTACAATGATTCCCTCTGGTTTCTCGTGGTCAATTATTTCTTCAATATGCTCCCAATAAACTGGTTCGAAATATAACTTATCTGCAACATCAAAATCAGTGGAAACTGTCTCAGGATTACAGTTGACCATTATAGCTTCATAGCCGGCTTCTTTGATGGCAAGAATTCCATGCACACAACAATAATCGAACTCAATCCCTTGACCAATTCTATTTGGTCCTGAACCCAATACGATAATCTTTTTCTTGTCTGATGGAATACTCTCGTTTTCATCTTCAAATGTCGAATAGAAATAGGGTGTTTGTGCTTCAAACTCTGCTGCACAGGTATCAACCATTTTATACTTTCTAGTGATTCCTAATTTCTTTCTTTGTTTTGTCACAGCCTCTTCATCTACTCTCATAACCCAAGCAATCTGAGCATCGGAATATCCCGCTACTTTTAATTCCCTGAAAAATTCTTTTGGAATATCAAGAGGTATATTATATCTACCTAACTTTTCCTCCATGGTAATCAGATCTTTAATCTGATGTAAATACCAAGGATCAATTTTTGTAAGCTTTTGAACAGTTCTGATTGGAACTCCAAGTCTTAATGCATCTCTTACTCTATAGATTCTGTCATCACTTGCCTTTTCCAATCTCTCAAGAATGTCTTCGGTTTTTATCCATTCTTTTTTATCTGCTCCTAGGCCCGCTCTTCCATTTTCCTGACTTTGACAAGCCTTTTGTAAAGCTTCCTGAAATGTTCTACCAATGGCCATCACCTCACCAACTGACTTCATTTGAAGACCAAGGTGATTATCAGCTCCGTAGAATTTTTCGAAATTCCAACGTGGCATTTTTACAATGACATAATCTAGGGTTGGTTCGAAGAAAGCGGAAGTGGTTTTTGTAATCTGATTCTTTAATTCATCCAAGGTGTAACCGATTGCTAGCTTGGCAGCAATTTTTGCAATTGGATATCCTGTAGCTTTACTTGCCAAAGCAGATGATCTTGATACCCTTGGATTGATTTCTATTGCAATTAATTCTTCGTTTTCTGGATTCAGAGCAAACTGCACATTACAACCTCCCGCAAAATTTCCAAGTGAGCGCATCATTACCATTGCCTCATCTCTCATTTTCTGATAGGCTTTATCTGACAAGGTCATCGCTGGTGCTACAGTAATACTATCACCAGTGTGAATTCCCATTGGGTCAAGATTCTCAACTGTACATATGATAACTACATTGTCATTATCATCTCTAAGCAGTTCTAATTCATATTCTTTCCACCCCAAAACAGCTTGCTCCACTAAAACTTCGTGAGTAGGTGAGGCATCAAGACCTCTTCTTAAGGCTTCATCAAAATCTTTAGCTTCCATTACGAATCCTCCCCCTGTTCCTCCTAGGGTGTAGGATGGACGAATTACGAGAGGAAAACCAATTTTTTGAGCTGCATCTTTTCCTTCCAAGAATGAATTGGCGATAAAGGAAGGTGCGACATTCATACCCAAACTTACAACGTGCTTTTTAAAAGCTTCTCGATTTTCTGCAAGCTCAATAGCTTCCAAATCGACTCCAATTAATTTGACATTGTATTTTTTCCAAAGCCCATGCTTCCCAGCTTCAATGGCTAGGTTCAAGGCTGTTTGGCCACCCATGGTAGCTAGAACAGCATCAATTTGCCTTTCTTTGAGAATTTTCTCAAGACTTTCAACTGTTAGGGGTAATAAATAAATGTGATCTGCAGTCACTGGATCGGTCATAATGGTTGCAGGATTCGAATTAATTAAGGAAACTTCTATTCCTTCCTCTCTTAAAGATCTTGAGGCTTGAGTTCCTGAATAATCGAATTCACATGCTTGACCTATAACAATTGGTCCACTTCCAATTATTAAGACGGATTTGATTGAGTTATCTCTTGGCATTAGGCTCTGAAAAGTTTTGGCAAATATATGTTCTCGATTAGATAAATAGAAAAATTAACAATATAAGATTGCATGAAAATCAACTTAATATGATTTAGTGGAGATTTATTAGCTCTATATACCTTTGTGATATGATGAAAATATTAATTACCAACTATGTTCACCCTGATTTAATTACAAGATTTAAGGAAATGGGACATGATGTTGTCTATGACCCAAATTATAAATACGAAGATCTAGCCGCAGAAATTGAAGACTATCATGGCCTTGTGATCAATACTAAAATTAAAATGACTAGAGAGATGATTGATTTGGGAAAGAATCTCAAATTTATCGGAAGATTGGGTTCTGGCTTGGATATCATTGATTTAGAACATGCTGCAAAGAAGAACATAGAAGTAATAAGTACTCCAGAAGGAAATAGAAATGCGGTAGCAGAGCACGTTTTTGCTATGTTATTGGCCTTGAATAACAATATCATTCAGGCCGATAAAGAAATAAGAGAAGGGATTTGGGAAAGAGAAAAAAATCGCGGAGTAGAACTCGAGAATAAAATCTTTGGTCTTGTCGGCTTAGGCAACACAGGCCAATCAGTGGCAGCCAAGTTGTCACCATGGACACAACAGACTCTCTATTATGACAAGTACCTATTGGAAACCCCAACTCATCTTTCTAATATTGAGTCTGTAAGTATAGAAGATCTTCAAAAAAGGTGTGACATTATAAGCTTTCATGTTCCATTAACAGAGGA
>CALHKJ010000143.1 GCA_938033975.1 uncultured Saprospiraceae bacterium
TTTCAACAAGAGATACCTTATACACCTATTCAGAATTCTTAGCCTTGCTACTACAAAAGACATTTGCAGAAGCTGAAATCCAAAATGGAAATATCTTGGTAACTGGAGGTGGTGCTCATAATAAATACCTAATGGAAAGATTCAAAGTTCACAATCCATCCATCAGTTTCAATCCCGCTTCTGAGGATATCATAAATTTTAAAGAAGCCATCTTAATTGCCTACGCTGCGTTATTAAAACAACACCAAATTCCAAACTTCATCTCGTCTGTTACTGGAGCAAGCATGGATGTTGTGGGTGGAACCTTGGTTGGGGTTTAGCTTGTATTCCTGTACCTTCTTATACCTCCCTGATTCTAATATCATCTTTTTCCTAATGTCAAAAGACGATTTATAATCTTCCACGCCAGTAGTCGCGCACAGCCTCCGCCTTTTGGGCAGAGCGGAAGTGAATTCACAAAACAGTTTTCTGCTAAAAACCTAAACTTGTTTTTGCGGAAAGTTAAATTTTAGTTGTTTGAAAAACTATACTTTTTCTATGAAGCTAGCTTCCGCTCTATCCGCTGGCTGGCGGATGGAGGGAAGATTTTAAATCTATCTCTGATAGATATTAAAATCAGGGAGGTCCAAAAAACTAAAGTGCCTCATCGATTGCTCGATGAGGCACTTTTTAATGCTTGATTAATAGCTATGTTTTACTTAGAACTTGCCTAAGATTTTTTTCATGTGCTCTCCAGCTGCTTCTCTTCCTCCTAAACCGTAAGCCAAAGCTACTGCTACAGCTACAGCTCCAAGAGTAAGACCGAATGCAAGGTCAACGATTGAATTTGCAATTCCCATTGATCTTAATGAGATAGCAAGGAACAATCCTAAAGTTGCAATTCTTACGATTGAAGAAAGGAACTCACCTGAACCAGCTACTGCTTTAGCAGCAAACTTTGAGATGAAGTTACCTACCACTAGAAGTGCTAGTCCGAAAACCATGTTTCCAGTTAGAGATAAAATTTTATTCATGAATCCAGTCAATTGAGCAAATCCTAATTTTTCAATACCTGTAGTTACACCGAAGAATGCGATGAAGAAGTAAATAAGTTTTGAAAGGATGCCACTGAATGACTGACCACCCATCATGCTGTCAAGACCTAATTTAGCCCCTACACCATCAAGGTTCATGTTTTTGAAAAGATCGTACATCATTTCTGAGATGAATTTTCCACCCCATACGAAAAGTCCGATGATGATACCAGCAGCAATGATATTAGGTAATGTACCTAGTATACTGTTTAAGATTTCCTTAGCTGGACCTGAAATTGCTTCGATATTCAATGTATCCAAAGCAGTTACTGCAAACAATAAGATGATGAAAATGAAAACGAAGCTTTTAAGTATTCCTGTTAATTTGCTTGTTTCGTTAAAGCCTAGCTTTGAAGACCAGCCATCTAAGAAATCACCGCCCATTCCAATTGCTTCAGAAGCAAAAGTCGCAAGAATGTAACCGATGAAACCGATGATACCAGCTCCAATGATGTTAGGAATGTATGCGAAGAACTGAGAAACCATGTTTTTCAATGGATCAAGTACTTGCTGTACACCTAGCATATCTAAAACGATCATTAATACCATGATCATAATAAGGAAATAAACAAGCTTAGCTAGAAAGCTGTTCATGTCCATCTTTCCTACGTTTCCCCCTAGTAGTTTTTCGTCCCACTTGGTTCCTTTAAGAAGCTTGTAAACTAATTTTTTAACTGCTTTAGCAACTATATATCCGATAAATAGTACCAAAAGAGCACCCACAACTGAAGGTAGTGAGGATGAAAAGCTTCCGAGTAAGCCTTGAACTGCTTCCCCGATATTGATATTCATTTGTAGATTAAACATAAAATTTTTAAGGTTTTAATAAGATATTAATGTGATTGTCCAAATAAATGATAGAAACAGATTTCGAATATTCATTTGTTCCATTTTGGGACGGCCAAAACTGGGATTTGATACATTTTTGAGTTAAAAAATTTAACTTTTTTATTAATTAGGAGATGAAAGGGGTCGAAATTGGGATAAAACCTTAAATATTTAGTTCCAAATTTTATTTGTAGGTATCTGCAATTACTTACATTTGGGGGCATTTTGAACAAAGCAAACAAAAAATAAATGGCAGGAGAAAAAATAAGCTTATCAAGAAGAAAAAAAATCCAAGTTCCGGACAATCCAATCATTCCTTTTATCGAAGGAGACGGTATTGGGCCTGATATTTGGGCGGCTGCGGTACGTGTGTTTGATGCGGCTGTAGAAAAGTCGTTTGACGGAAAAAAGAAAATTCACTGGAAAGAAGTCTACGCTGGACAAAAAGCAAAGGACAAAACAGGAGAATGGCTTCCTCAAGCAACTTTGGATACAATCAGAGAACATCTAGTAGCAATTAAAGGTCCGCTTACTACACCTGTAGGAGGTGGTATCAGATCTTTGAATGTAGCTCTTAGACAAAAGCTAGATTTGTATTCTTGTGTGAGACCAGTAAAATGGTATACTGGAGTGCCTTCACCAGTTAAAAAGCCAAAATTGGTAAACATGGTAATCTTCAGAGAAAATACAGAAGATATCTATGCTGGTATTGAATACCTTAATGGAACTGAAGAAAATGAAAAGGTAAAAAGCTTCCTTATCAATGAGATGGGTGCGAAAGGGATTAGATTCCCGGATTCTGTATCATTAGGGATCAAGCCTGTATCTGTGGAAGGTACTGAAAGACTTGTAAGAGCTGCAATCAAATATGCCCTTGACAACAAACTTCCATCTGTTACCTTGGTACACAAGGGTAACATCATGAAATTTACTGAAGGTAAATTCAAAGAATGGGGTTATGACTTGGCGAAAAGAGAATTTGGTGCACAAGATTTAGACGGAGGACCATGGCAAGTAATTGAGCACAAAGGAAGACAATTAATCATCAAAGATGTTATTGCAGATGCATTCCTTCAGCAAATATTATTAAGACCAGCAGAATACAGTGTAATTGCAACATTGAATCTTAATGGAGATTATATTTCAGATGCACTTGCTGCAGCAGTTGGTGGAATCGGAATTGCTCCTGGAGCAAACATTAATTATGATTCAGGTATCGCAATTTTTGAAGCAACTCACGGTACTGCACCAAAATACACAGGTCAAGACAAAGTAAATCCTAGTTCAGTTATCCTTTCTGGAGTAATGATGTTCCAATACATGGGATGGAAAAAAACTGGAAAATTGATTGAAAAAGGATTGAAAGGAGCCATCAAAAATAAGAGAGTGACCTATGATTTCGAGAGATTGATGAAAAATTCAACCTTATTGAAATGTTCTGAATTTGCAGATGAGATCATAGCGAACATGTAAGAGACTATTCTCATACCTATTAATTTACTTAGAGAATGGAGACCCTGATAACTATATTATCAGGGTTTTTTTATGCCCCACTCTTGGTAAATGTCGCCTTCAATACAAAAGTAGTTTCGTTTTTATAAGATGTAGTGTGGATGTAGTAGACAATTGACGCCTTGTAGTATGGGGGTTATGGGTAGCCTATCTTAATATGTGGTCTTATAAGTACCAAACCGAAAGACTATGAAAAATTTACTTTTAACCATTTCAATTGCAATTAGTTTCTCAACGACTGCATTGGCATCAAATATTGGTGATGATAAATTATCAATCATTAATAATGATAATGTGGAGTTAAGCTATACAGATGCTAGTCAAAAAGCTGTTATTCTTTTCTCGGCGATTAATACGAATAAAGAAGCTTTAGAATTGATCTTCGATAAAAATGTATCAATGATTCAGGTGTTTGATATGGAAGGCGAATTAGAAATGATGTTGCCTATTGCTTCTAACGAAGTGGACTTAGGTCTTAGCTTGTTTGAACCAGGTACTTATAAATTAGGATTAATGGTTGATGGATTGGATGAAATCCAATTTACCAACATGATGATAAAGTAAACAATTAACATTTTAGAACAGACCAAATAAAAAAGGCCTTTGCTATTGCAAGGCCTTTTTTTTATATATAAAATTTAAATTTTCTAATTAAGCGGAAAAGGATGTTCCGCAACCACAGGTGTCGCTCGCATTAGGGTTGGTAAATGTAAAACCTCTGTTATTTAATCCCTCTGCCCAATCGATTTCCATTCCTAAGAGGTAGATACCATGTGCTTTTTCCATAAAGACTTGTAGGCCATTTATCTGATAAACCTCGTCCTTCTCCTTTTTTTCATCAAATCCAAGGATATACGAGAAACCAGAGCATCCTCCACCCTTTACTCCAACTCTAAGGCCGTAGTTTTCAGGAACCTCTTTCTCTCCCATTATTCTCTTCAATTGAACCATTGCAGGCTCTGTGATATTGATCGGATTGCTTGTTTTTACTTCTGACATATACTTTATGATATTAACTTACGAGAATTAACGTTAATAGTAGTCCTTTAGTTTCGAAAAACTTAACTTCGATGCTTAGAACTTTATACAAATATGACTCAGTTTTTGGAAATATTAAAATACATTTTGCCTGCATTGATAGTTTTTATTACTGTTTACTATACAATGAAGCAATATCTCAACTCACAGTACAATCTGCAATACTTAAAAAATCAGAATAAGAACGCAGAACAGAATGTACCAATCAAATTACAAGCCTATGAGCGCCTTTTATTACTGATGGAAAGGATTAGGTTATCAAATCTTGTTTTTAGGCTAAGAAGCTCTGATATGAACGTCAATGAGCTGACAGCGAGTTTATTAATAAGCATTCAAAAAGAATTTGAACACAATCAAGCACAACAGTTGTATGTTTCAAATGAACTATGGAGCATCATCAAACAGGCGAAAGAAAATGTACAAAACATCATTTCTGAAAGCTCTGCCAAATTTAATGACACTGACAATTGTACAAATATGTCCAACGCCCTTATGATGATTGAAAAGGGTCAGACTAAGACCTCTGTTGATGTTGCTATAGAAGCAATAAAACAGGAGGCACAATTGATTCTCAAAACACCATAAGCTAAAAGATGAAAATAGGTAAATTCTGTATCTGGGCAGCTTTCATTATCCTTCTATCAATAGGATGTAAATCGAAGCAATTGGTTCAACATCTCGCAGATGCAGATGTTGACTATATTCAGTTAGATGATTCCCAAAATAATAATGCCAGTATAGAGGACTTTATTGGCCCTTATAGAAAGCAAGTTCAAGAAGAATTGGATGGGGTGATAGGATCAGTTTCTGAAGAACTTCGAAAATCAAAACCCAACTCAAATATGGGTAATTGGTTTTGTGATCTTTTGGAAGATTCTGCAAAGGAAATTTTTAAAGAAACAGGTGTTGATTTTGCCGTTCAAAATTATGGAGGTGTCCGATTGGGCTCTATTCCTGCAGGAGAAATCACCAAACGTAAGATATTTGAACTAATGCCTTTTGATAATACATTGGTGAATGTAGAAATGGACAAAGAGACCATGCAAAAATTCCTTGATCGAATTGCAGATTATGGAGGATGGCCTATAAGCAGATCTCTCAAATTTAGCATTCAAGATTCAGCAGCAGTGGACATTATGATCAACAACCAACCTCTGGAAGATAAAAACTACTATGTTGCCATGCCAGACTATATTGCCAATGGAGGAGATGATTGCTATTTTTTAAAAGACTCCAAAAAAGAAGATAGTGGATTATACATAAGAAGTGTTGTAATTGAATATTTGGAAATGCTTCAAGCAAAAGAAATCAGTGCAGAGATAGATTCAGGTGAACGAATTAAAATGAAAGAATAATGAACAGACGATCATTTTTAAAAAATACAACAGCATCAGGAATAGGAATCTTGTCCCCTATCCCATATCATATGCTTCTTGATCAGAATATTACCAAGATCACCATACTCCACACTAATGATGTTCATAGTAGAGTTGACCCATTCCCTCAAGATGGGAGTAGAAATGCCGGCAGAGGTGGTGCAGCTAGACGAGCAAGCATCATTGATCGCGTTAGAACTGCTGAAGAACATGTCGTTTTATTAGATAGTGGAGATATTTTTCAAGGCACACCATACTTCAATTTTTTTGGTGGAGAGGTAGAAATTGAACTTATGAAAAGAATGAAGTATGATGCATCAACCATTGGAAACCATGATTTTGACAATGGCCTAGACAATCTAGTCAAGTTGATGAAGACTGCAGACTTTCCAATGGTCAATTGTAACTACGATTATGATGACAACCCTTTGGCTAGTGTAACTCAAGAATATAAGATCATTCAAAAAGGAGATGTAAAGATTGGAATCTTGGGTGTCGGAATTGAACTTGATGGTTTAGTCCCCAAAAAACTATCGGGTAACACCAAATACAACAACCCTATTCCAAAAGCACAGGCAACTGCAAACAAACTTAAAAACGAATTGGGATGTGACTTGGTGATCTGCTTATCTCACCTTGGATACAAATACAAAGACAGCAAAGTCTCTGATGTAAAATTGGCTCTAAACTCTGAAAACATTGACATTATACTTGGAGGTCACACCCATACATTTATGCGTAGTCCAGACATCCATAGAAACATGAAAGGAGAACCAGTAATTATAAATCAAGTTGGTTGGGCAGGTTTGATGATGGGTCGAATTGACCTTAAGTTTGAAAAAAATAAAAAAGGAAAATGTCTTAGTTGCGAAAATTTATTCGTGAGCTAAAAAAAATTCATTCGATTTTTATCCTCCAAAAAATCGTAAAAATTTGTTTCTGTAAGGTTTACATAGATTGATTTTAATCATATATGAACCTTAGCAAAAAAACCACTTTTAGCTAAGTGGAAAACTTGTGGAATCCCTTCTGAATACCAAGTATTTTCGGTAAACTTGTAGTCCTGATATGATAATCTCAGATGCTCCAGTTTTTGCTATACAACGGAGCAACTCACATATCAGAAAACCAACTAAGTTAATAACCATTAAATTGAGTTATGGAATTGAACCATCTACAAGTATGGAATGAGTGCTTGTCTATCATAAAAAGTGAAATCAGCGAGAAGAGTTTTAATACTTGGTTTTTACCGATAAAGCCAGTTAAATTAGAAAATAAAGTTCTTACCATTCAAGTACCAAGCAAGATGTCTTATGAATGGTTAGAAGACAAATACATCAGAGAACTTAAGAAAGCAATCCTAGGTGTACTTGGAAGCAAAGGCAGATTAGAATATAAATTAGCCGTCAAATCAGAAAGATCTCAATCAAATAAAAAAACAGATACAACTATTAATCCTTTTGCAATTCCAGGGATTAAAAAAATTAGAATTGACTCCAACCTAAACGCCAACTACTTATTCTCAAATTACATACAAGGCGACTGCAATAAAATGGCTCGATCAGCAGCCATGGCAGTTGCAAAAAAACCTGGTGGTACTTCATTCAATCCTATGATAATTTATGGAGGTGTAGGACTTGGAAAAACACACCTTGCCCATGCCATAGGGAATGAAATTAAATCTCAATTCCCAAAGCACAATATTATCTACGTTACTCCTGAAGACTTTACCAATCAAATCGTAAAGGCTATCAAGGATAACAACATGGAAGACTTTATTAGATATCATAGAAACGTGGATACCATCATCATAGATGATATTCAGTTTTTGAGCGGTAGAAAAAAGAGTCTTGAAATTCTCTTTAATATCTTCAATGAGTTCCACCAAAATGGAAAGCAGATTATCCTTACCTCAGATAGACAGCCTAAAGATTTGGAAGGTATGGAGGAAAGATTAATCTCCAGGTTTAAATGGGGCTTGATTACTGATTTATCACCGCCAGAATTTGAAACAAGAATGGCGATCATTGATGATAAACTAAGCAACGAGGAAATAGAATTTCCTTATGCCATCAAAGAATACATCTGTTACAATATCACAAGTAACATCAGAGAACTTGAAGGAGTATGCACATCTATCATTGCACAAGCAACCTTAAGTGATCGAGATGTAAACATTGAACTTGCCAAGGAGGTTATTCAGAAGTTCGTTTCGTTCAACAACAAGAAGATCTCTATCGAGAACATCAAAAATGTTGTAGCAAGTCATTACAAGCTTGACGTCGAGTTACTAAACTCTACAAGTAGAAAGAGAGAGATTGTGATGGCTAGACAAATTTCAATGTACTTAGCTAGAGAATATACCAAACATTCTTATGGTAGAATAGGATCTTACTTTGGAGGTAAAGATCATAGTACAGTTATGTATTCTATCAAATCAGTGAAGAACATGTTAGATGTGGACAAACAATTTTCTGAGGTAGTTAACAACTTGGAAAAAGAAGTGCAGTTTACACTAAAGGGTTAGCATTTAAGCTTTTCCAAATTTCATCTTTTAATTCTGTAATCCCCTCTTGAGTAATACTACTGAAGAACAGAATTGGTATATCTACATCAATCTCTTCTAAGAGCATCGACTTAAGCTCATCATCGATAAGATCTGATTTGGAGATAGCAAGCACACGAGGCTTATCAATTAATTCAGAATTAAACATTTGAAGTTCATTTAATAAGACCTTGTACGTTTCATTAATATTCTCATCATCAGCGGCGATAACAAAAAGTAGCAATGCATTCCTTTCAATATGTCTCAAGAATCTAATCCCTAAGCCTTTCCCTTCATGGGCATTTTCAATGATACCTGGTATGTCTGCCATGATGAAGGATTTGGAATCCCTGTAAGCCACTATACCTAGGTTAGGCGTAAGTGTTGTGAAGGCATAATTGGCAATTTTGGGTTTGGCAGCAGAAACAGCAGCAAGAAGAGTCGACTTTCCTGCATTTGGTAATCCAACCAATCCAACATCTGCTAAAACTTTTAGCTCTAGAACCTTCCATTCTTCCTTACCAGGCTCTCCTGGTTGAGCATACATTGGTGTTCGTTTGGTAGAACTTTTAAAATGACTATTTCCAAGTCCACCTTTGCCACCTGGTACGATTATTTGGGTTTCTCCATCTTCTGTTATTTCGAAGTGGACTTTTCCAGTTTCTGCGTCTTTGGCAATGGTTCCTAAAGGTACTTCAAGGATAATGTCATCGCCATAGGCGCCTGACTTGTGTCCACCTGCACCATTACCTCCAGGTTTAGCAATGACATGTTTTCTATATTTCA
>CALHKJ010000144.1 GCA_938033975.1 uncultured Saprospiraceae bacterium
TCCTTTGCATGAATTTCCATTTGACGGCAGAGCTGATCCATGTTTTGTTGATTAATCCCAGTATAGAAGTCTTTTTCTTTTCCTTTTTTGTCCTTAAATCTAATATCTTGATCAAATTGATGACCATATATCCTTAGATTCCTAAAGGCATGATAGAAAGATTCATCATTTAACATCAAAATGATGAATGAATCAACATTTAGTTGATCATCTTCAGGTTGGATTGTAATAGAATCTAAATAAACCAAGGCGGAGATTTCCTTCCACAATAAGCTGTCTATCTCTCCCGATTCTTTCTGACTATGACTTATTGTGCTCAAAAAAATTAGGCCTACGAAGACCAGCAGAATCTTTGAGAATAATTTACTTTTGTAGAGGTTTAAAGGTTTACTTCGGTACACTAAAATTGATTAAAAGCTAATACAAATTTAATGAAAAATATAACAGTAGTAGGGGCAGGAACAATGGGTAATGGTATTGCACATGTCTTTGCAATGAATGGATTTGAAGTAACCTTAGCAGATATATCAGAAGATGCTTTACAGACAGCCATCAAGACCATTGATAAGAATCTATGGAGAATGGTAGCTAAAGAAAAGATATCCAATGAGGTAAAGGACGAGGCTATTGAAAATATTACTACAACGACTGATCTTCAAAGTGCAGTGTCAAAGGCTGATTTGGTTATAGAGGCTGCAACTGAAAATGAATCTACTAAATTGAAAATATTTAAACAGTTGGATGAGTTCTCACCAGCTGATTGCATTCTAGCAAGCAATACCTCCTCAATATCTATTACCAAAATTGGTAGTGTAACGTCTAGGCCCGATAAGGTAATTGGCATGCACTTTATGAATCCGGTTCCAGTTATGAAATTGGTTGAAGTCATCCGTGGATATAATACCTCAGATGAAGTAACCAGCCAAGTGATGGAACTTTCTAAAACGCTAAGTAAGGTACCAGTTGAAGTTAATGATTATCCAGGCTTTGTTGCCAACAGAATTTTAATGCCAATGATCAATGAAGCAATTTATAGTTTGTATGAAGGGGTAGCAGGGGTTGAAGAAATTGATACGGTCATGAAACTTGGTATGGCCCATCCAATGGGTCCTTTGCAATTAGCTGACTTTATAGGATTGGATGTTTGTCACGCTATCATGGGAGTTTTGTACAATGGATTTAATAATCCGAAATATGCTCCTTGTCCATTGCTTACTCAAATGGTCACTGCAGGTAAGTTGGGAAGAAAAAACGGAGAAGGCTTTTACCTTTACAATAAGGAAACAAAAGAATCAAAGGTGTCTCCAAGTTTTGCTTAGTCCTCTAATAGGTCTAGGATCTCATTAAATTGATCGTCGGAATCAAAATAGATGACGTAACTCCCTTTGCCTTTAGCATTTCTTTTTATGTCAACTTTGGCCTCAAAGTGATCGCTGAGTCTTGATTTGATCTTTTTCAATTCTATGTCGAGAGCAGAAGGTCTGCCTGCTTTTTTTGCAAGCTTATTTGGACCTGATTTGTAGGATTTTATAAGCTCTTCAGTTGCTCTCACTGACAATCCACTTTTCATCACTCTACGGTAAATGTCCATTTGTGATTCTTTAGGAGTAACGCCTATCAATGCACGAGCGTGGCCCATAGAAATTTCATCATCTTTCAATGATTTTTGAATTTGAGGAGGAAGTTTGAGTAGCCTTAGATAATTGGTAATTGTACTTCTGTTTTTATTCACTCGAGATGCCATTTCTTCATGACTTATGCTACATTCATCTATAAGTCTTTGAAATGAAATAGCAATTTCCATCGAATTTAAATCAGCTCTTTGGATATTTTCTACGATTGCCATTTCAAGAAGCCCTTGGTCATCCGTTACTCTGACATAGGCAGGAATGGACTTAAGGCCAGCTTTCTTTGATGCTCTCCATCTTCTTTCCCCGGATATTATCTGGTACTTGTCACCACCAATTGCTCTTACCGTTATTGGTTGAATTACTCCATGGGTCTTTATTGAATCTGAAAGTTCATTGAGTTCAGTTTCATTAAACTCCGTCCTTGGCTGAAATGGATTTGCCTCAATGTTAGAGATTTTTATTTCAGCTGTTGCTTTGGATAATTCTTTTTCAGCTTTCTCTTTTCTCTCAAGAGTTACTTCTTCACCATCAATATTTGAGATAAGTGCTCTTAAACCTTTGCCAATCTTTTCTTTCTTTTTTCCCATTATGCTAAAGCTTCTTTCTTGTTAAAGTTTAAAAATTCATGTGCAAGATTCAAAAAATTCCGTGATCCTTTGCAAGCAACATCATATAAGATGACTGGTTGTCCAACACTAGGGGCCTCGCCAATCTTTGAATTTCTATGAATTACTGTTTCATAAATTCTATCAGGTAAAGAAGATCTCATTTCTTCAATCACCATGTTGGCCAATCTCAATCTTTTATCAAACATACTGAATACAATACCTTCAATAAATAAGTCGGGGTTTAATCCTTTTGTCACCATAGCTATGGTGTTTTTTAATTTACTCAATCCTTCAATAGAAAATATTTCACATTGAATCGGGATGAGAACAGAGTCAGCAGCTGTCAAAGCATTGACTGTAATGATTCCCAAAGATGGTTGGCAATCGATAAAAATATAATCGTAATCATCTTTGATTTCTGCCAAGGCTTTTTTTAATATAAACTCTCGTTTGCTAACATCAATCAATTCAATTTCAGCTCCAACTAAATCAATAGACGATGGTAAAATATCTAAATTTTCAGTTTCTGTTTTATAAATGACCTCATTTGCGGAAGCGTCTCCCATCAAACAGTCATAAATACTTGCGTCATCATCTTGGAGTTTTATACCAACACCTGAGCTTGCATTAGCTTGAGGGTCGGCATCTACAATTAATACCTTGTGACCTAATATAGCAATGCTTGCAGCTAAATTGATAACTGTTGTTGTTTTACCAACTCCTCCTTTTTGATTTGCTACTGCAATTATTTTACCCATTAATATTCTTTACTTGCTCCTATATCTAAAAAATGAATTTTCTTTCCTTTTTCCGCAAAAGCCTTTGAGACAATTTCTTTATCAACTTTGATAATCTCAATTGAATCATAATGACATGCAATGATCTCATTACATTCTACAAAATCTGAAGCGAAAATTGCTTCTTCGTAACCCATTGTATAATTATCCCCAATAGGTAAAATAGCGAGATCTAATTTTGGACATAACATAGGAATTAGTTTCATGTCCATGTTTAGTCCAGTGTCTCCGGCAAAATAAATTGCATTTTGATCATTCCAGATTACAAATCCACCAGGATTACCAGCATAGCTGCCATCAGGCAGACTGCTAGAGTGGGTTGCTTGGACATATTTGATTGTACCAAAATCAAAGGTGAATTTCCCACCGTGATTAAGACCATGTCCTTTCAATCCTTTTTTCTCATACCAAGTTACAATCTCATAATTACTAACGATCAATGCACCAGTTCTTTTTGCTATCGATTCTGCATCAGTCATGTGGTCACCATGACCATGACTTATCAATATATAATCGGCTTCAAGTGTTTTTATGTCTATAATACCATCACCAGGACCGCCACTAATAAATGGGTCAATCAAGATTTTGGTTCCTTCAAAATTGACTAAAAATGATGCGTGGCCTAAAAATTGAATATCCATAAGATAAATTTGGCTCTAAATTAACTTATAAAACGATTTTGAACTAAATGTGTTATTCTATTTATAAACACAAATTATGATAACAATTATAGCTGGTACCAATAGACCAGCAAGTAGAACTGCCCTTATTGCTGACAATTATGCTGAAATCCTCAAAAAAAGGAACATTCCACATAAATTGCTCAAATTGGTGGATTTGCCAAAAAATATCTTTCATGTTGATATGTATATGAAGGAAGGTAAAGGCGTAAGTGAAGAAATGATTAAGATTCAAGAGGAATATGTTCTTGGAATTTCAAAAATGATTGTAGTTGTGCCTGAATACAATGGAGGCATACCGGGGGTGTTCAAACTTTTTATAGATGCTGTCTGTGCTAGAAAATACAAAGAGAATTTTTCTGGGAAGAAGATTTCACTGACCGGCGTATCTGCTGGTAGAGCTGGTAACTTGAGAGGCCTTGAAGCTTTGACAGGAATCCTTAATTATTTGGGAGCCAATATTTTACCTAATAAACTTCCTATCTCAAGCATTGAAAAATTTATTGGAGAAGATCAGGAGCTCAATCCAGAATTAATCAATAGCATTGAGGCACAAGTTGATCAGTTTCTAAATTTTTAAAATTGGGTAAAAAAATAAGCCGTCCCAACCTATGTTGGAACGACTTAAGATTAAATAAGGGATAGGTTTTATTATTGCTGGATAATGAATCTTGATGTATTGACTTTTCCGTCAATGTATCTTGTACTCAAAAAGTACACTCCATTCTCCAATCCTTGCAAATTAATTCTGTGCTCCTCAGCACCAATACCATCTTTTACAAGCTGACCAATTGAATTATAAATTTCAACTGACTCAACTTGATCAATATCTTCATGTTCGATATTAATGAAATCTGTAGTTGGGTTAGGGAAAATCTTTAAGTCGTAAGTTCTTGACTCAACTGTTTCCACAAGGCCAACCGCTTCAAATATATCTAAGCTTCTTGTTCCTACTTCTCCATCTTCAGGAGCGAAATCTGCACCTGTGATGTTAATACAATAGTCTTCAGTTTCTCCTATTGCAAATACCTCACAAGGCCCAGTAGGATAGCTTCCAAATTTACACGCAACTCTCATAGTTGTAGTACCATTCCAAATGTTAGCCCATGGAATTGCAATCGTTCCTGAGATATTTGAACTTCCCAATCCATAAGCTATGTATTCTCCATCGTCAAAGTAATCACCATCCATATTGAAATCAATCCAGACCTTCCAGAAGCATTTCTGTGCTACACCTCCAAAGCCTGAAGTAAGATTAATAGGGTAACTACCTCCAGCTTGTACATTCGCACAATGGTTTGTGTAGTCTGCATATCCTCCGTCATTACCTGATGTATTATGTAAATCTCCGAATCCTACGCCAGCAATATAAACTGGGTCTGAATTAACTCCTCCTGAGTTACACTCATTATCTGGAATATTAACATTGAATGAACAGTACTCAACGTTACCACATCCATCTGTTGCTTTATAAGTAATCTTTGTTGTTGATCCAGCTGCAAAGTATGAACCTGAAGCAGGACCTTCTGTCTGTGTAACTGTTACACAACCAGGAATTTCCATAATGTACTCAAGTATGCTGTCATTGTACTGATCATTCCATTGACCATTGTTCAACATTTCGCAATAATCTTGATTGTTGTCATAGTTATTTGGTTGCTGAGCATACCAGTTAGTATATGTAACAGGATCACCATTTGTCCAAGTGAAAGTTCCTTCATTCGCTGCATCATTCAAACCAATCCAAGCAGATTGAGTTGTCAAGATATTGGCTAAGAAATGATTTTCACCAGCTGAACCTATCGAAGCAAGATATCCACCATAAGCTGAACAAGATGCGCTTGCATTTTGCCAAGTTGCTGGATCTACTGAGCAATAGTAATAGTGCCCATTGTATGATCCCATATAAATGAATCCATCTATCTGTAAACTTCCATTAGGACCACAGTTAGTACAACATGTAGTTACTTGTGGCTCCTCCCAATTTACGATGATACCACCATCAGTATTAGGACAGTTAATAGTCACATCTTTCACACAGTTAAGTGTAAGTGCTGCTTCTACACATACTTCGAAAGTACAAGTCGCATAGTTATTACAAGCATCTCCGTAAGTGTACTCTATGTCATAACATCCTGCAGACAATTGAGAACCATAAGCTGGCCCACCAGTCTGTACCATGCTTGCACAAGGTATCTCCATGATGTACTCAAGCGGTACATGTACATATTGATCATTCCACTGTCCATTACTTAACAACTCTACGTGATGCTGAGAGTTATTGTAATTATTAGGTTGACCAGGATACCAGTTAGTATAGTTCAATGGATCGCCATTTACCCATGTGAAGTTTCCTTCACTACTTGCATCGCTACATCCTATGTATGCTGACTGTATCGTAAGTAAGTTCGCTAAGAAAGCGTTTTCTGCTGCATTGTTTATTACCGCTAAGTATCCTCCATTAGCTGCACAAGTCGCTTGAGCGTTTGTCCATAGTGCTGGATCATCAGAGCAGTAGTACTGGTGACCGTTATAAGTACCCATGTAAATAAAACCAGCTATTTGATTCCCTGTGCATGCATTACAACCAACATCCACAGAAGGAATATCCCAATGAGCAGTTGCTCCACCATTTTCACTACATGCTATTACCATATCATCTACGCAGTTGATATTGACATTTCCACTTCCTATACCTGAGTCTTCTACACATACTTGGAATGAACAGTTAGCAGTATTACCACAATTATCAGTTGCAGTATAAGTCACCGTTGTACATCCAACAGCAAATACTGATCCGCTAGAGTGGGTAGTAGTTAATGTGGCTCCACAGTTATCTGTAACTGATGGAGTAGTCCATGTTGCTACATCATCTCCTCCAATAAGTGAGATATCTGTTGGGCAACTAATAGTTGGATTCTGTGTATCTCTAAGATCAATAATCTGTTCACAAGTAGCGGCATTATCAGCGTTCTCTGAGTATGAAGCACTCCATGTTCTCTTGATCTTTCTTCCTCCATTACATCCAGTGTAAGTCTCTAATACTTCGTCGTAGAATGTTACTATACTTCCACAATTAGTATCAGTAGTAGTAACAGTAGGGTT
>CALHKJ010000145.1 GCA_938033975.1 uncultured Saprospiraceae bacterium
ACAATTGCTTTTGTTTTTTCATTGACCAAAGAAGCAACTGAATTTGGGTCTATATTCGGATGTGACTCAGTACTGTCTGCAAAGCGCAAAGTCGCTCCGTGAAGCAAAAACGCATTTGCTACTGATACAAAGCTATAAGAGGGTAGAATAACTTCATCTCCAGGCTCAAGTTCCAAAAGCAAGGCAGCCATTTCTAAGGCATCAGTACAAGATGTAGTCAATAGTGTTTTTGGAAATGAAAAATTCTGACTAAACCAATCTTGGCAACGCTTTGTAAAGGGCCCATTCCCAGCTATAAAATTACAAGAGATGGCTTCTTGTATAAAAGCCATCTCTTGTCCTTCTAAAAAAGGTTTATTGTTTAGTATTTTATATTCTTTCACTAACGCATGATTACCAGCTTGCCGAATCCATCTTTAAAGTATTGATCTGTATCACCCAAATCAAATCCATCTAACTCATCCGCAATATCTGTGTAAAACTTATATAAATATACACCATTTGCTAATCTTGATCCATATTCATCAGTTCCATCCCATTTGTATTCAGATCTATTCACTCCAACTCTAATTGGTCCAAGCTGCTCTTTTGTAATTTCTCTAACTACCTTTCCACTAACTGTCATTATTTTGATATGATAATCTTCAGGAAGTTGATCTCCAGTAAGGGTAAAAACAAATTCTGTGGAAGTAGAGAATGGGTTTGGATAATTCAACACATTTGAAATTAAATTATCTTCAAAAACATTAAACGAAACAGAATAGGCATGATCTCCCGAGAAGTTACCTGTCGCATCCGTTCCTTGAGCATTTAAGGTGTATTCTCCTTCACTTAAACTAGGTGTATATTCTAGACAAGCCATCAAACCATTATCCTCATCTGCTGGAATGAAATTAACATCAGGACCATTAACATCTATTGGTGTTATTGTGCCATCAGGAGACTCCAATGTTAATATGAAGCTTTCTGGATTATCAATCAATTGATTAGAGTTTTCATCCGAAAGTGTAACTTTAATCATAGGACTTGGTGAAATGATATCTCCATCTAGAATTCTTACTCCATCAAAAGTTACATCCAGTAAAGGATTGATATCATCACCTCTAACCAAGAAATTAATAAGACCTCTATTGTTAAACTCAAATTGTTCTGGTTGATCCTTGTCAGGATTAATTTCTACTCTCAATTGGTAAAGACCATTTAAGTTTTGAGTATCATATTCAAACTTATCTGCAATGCCTGTTTGCATTTGGATAGGAGACTTTCTCTGCTCTTCAGAAATCTCATTATTCTGAGCATCGAAAATACTATATCTAACAAGCATACTATCCATATTGATCATACTTACATTGTCAATATCAAATTCTACATTCAATAATTCTCCTTGTTGCAATGTGTCTGCATGGAAAACATAATTATCCGTGGTGTTTAATACTGCTTCAGGAAGACCTTCATATACAACTCTCCAATAATCCAAATCTAATGAACTATGAGATATGGTATCTCTTGCAAACATTTGTAATTTTATAAATGGATATTCATTTGCATTGACAGTACTCAGATCGTATTCTTTGTTTGTGATATTCAAGGCAAGTGTATCGACATCACCTTCTGCATCAATACCAAAAAGCTTAATATCAAACACATCCTCTGCTTGATTATATTCTGAAAAGTCCCATAAGAATTTGTTCCATGACTTAGCAGGTCCGATAGTTGTTGAGAAAATCTCTCCTTCATACCAAGTACCGTCGATCTTTGTAATTGAACTTAATTCTTCATGTACACTTGATGCAATTGTTTCATTGAGTGCACCTCCTCCTTTTTGGAAAGCAAATACATATGGCCTTGGATTGCCAACCAATGTTCTAATTTGTGTAGCTCCTTCACTTTCAAAAACATTGAATAAATCATCTTCCCATAAACCTGGTGCATAGTCCACACCATTATCTTGAATGGTAAACATAATTACATACCATCCATCCGGAATTGAATTAATGAAAGTAACTATTTCAGCTCTTTCCTCTGCCGTATCTGTCTTAAAAGGCCAAGCATTTCTATCTCTCCATCCATCTGGTGTATCTGCTCCACTAACTCCTCCTTCTGGACAAACCAATGGAGTTAAAGTGTTTGGTCTTGCAACAACCAAATAAATTCCACCTCGAATATCATTACCATAGTTTGCTTCTAAAAACTCGCTATTCAATGAAAATTCTGGAAAGTCATCTGCAGTCCTAACTTTATTTGAAATTTTAAATTCATAAGTTGCTAATGAAAAATCAAAAGCTCCTGATGTAGAATCAACTCTTAAGTTATCAAAATCATCTTTTTGATATTGGTAGACGTGACTTTGATTCCATCCAGTGTCAAATTCATCCATATGGATAAAAGAACTATTGTTCCAGTATGAAAGACCAAATTCTGGATTAGCAGCTCTTACTCGCCAGTAATAGACCTGACCTTCTGCATATTGAATTGCTGGCTGCCACTGTACCATTCCTCCATGCGCCTCAACAATTTCAGCTTGTTTTAAAGGACTATCAAATAGTTCGGTTGTATCTATTTCTATTTCGTATTCTTTCGAACCGGTAAAACCATTTCCAGTTGATGCCATCAAGATCAATTGTTCTTTATTGGTAATAGCAAATTCATGTGGAGAGAAAGGTATAGGATTATCGTTAAGAACGAAAAAGTTATACGACTCTATCCCATACGACTCTAAAAGTGAATTATTCATCTCTGCCGCCGGAGCAGGTAGCTCTTCTATTGCAAAGGTATTATCTAAGTAAATTTCAATTTTATTTTCCCCAGCTGCTTGAATTACATTTAAAGGTATTGTTTGACATTCTGTAAGGCGATTAAAAGGAGTAGCTGATCTAAAGTTATAGGTGTCTCTTTTAGTCGAATATTTATGAACCATATGGTAGTCCAAAGAATCACCAATATATCTCCCTAGGTTTACAATATCAAAACAAATATCTACACTATCCAGACTTCCTGATACAATTTCAGGTTCTGTTCTGAATGTTGAAATATCTGGAGTGTAATCCGGTCCTGCATGTGAGTTTACTATTAATGCTGGATCTCCATGTAAGGTTAATTGCTGTTGTAAGGTCAATACTTGAAAGTCAAAGTTATTTGTATTTTCTCTCATGACATTGGTCAGAATGGTTCCCATTGGTTGAGAATACAATGAATCACCAAGCATATCATAAAAATCCCTCCCATGAATATATTGTGGCCCAACATAAGCAGTACCTGAGGCAGCTAAAAAAGCAATCGCTCCTTTTTCAGGTTCCAAAACAAAATTTTCACTTATACCAGGAGTTGAAGTATGTATGTTTCCTGAGTGGCACCCTAATGAAACGATTAAAGGAGTTTTCCCTTCATTGTCAAATTGACTAGGATCTTCAATACTAAAATCAAAAGTTCCAACCGCAGAGTGTCCAAAAAATGTAAGGATAGAACAGCCATCGTTTACTTCATCAATTATCGCTCTTGAAATAGATGTTTCAATTGGATCATTAGATGTCTTTTCAAATGTTTTTACATCTGCACCAAAAGTGCTTTCTTCAATTACATCAGCCATATCACTCAACCAATTTCTAATAGCATCTTGAAGTATGGCGTCACCACCACTTAGGTGTATAATTTTTTTCATCCAAGCTTTGTCTTCAATGGATTGATTCCAAACCCCTTGATCAACATACACTTGCATTTTATCGTAGTATAATTTTAATTGTGCTTTGTCATTTGCAGCCAATCTCCCTATTCCAACTTCTGGATATGAATTGTCACCTGTTGCAAACATTAGAACATCAGAACCTGGCTCTCCATGTGTTGGTACATAATTTACGGAAGCTGGATTTGTTTTCATGATTCCGTACTCATGAGATTTTCCAATAATGAAAACATGTTCCCATCCAAGCCATCTCTGAAACAAAAAGTTACTCCAATTTCTGACTCCAATTGTATGGTTTTCTACACCAAACCCAAATTGATCAATCAAATCTTCGGAGTGTACAATTTGTACGTCGTAAGAGCCACCTTTTTCAGAACGTCTAAATTCTGCATATTCTTGAATCCAGTTTGTTCCAGAACCATCTGTTGTATTCAATTCTTTGCTGGTCAAAATTACATAGCTAGGATTTACGGAAGTATAGTTAAAGAAATTTATTTTCTCAATCGCTTCGTAGTTATTGTTGCTTGTAAAGACAACTATGTCCCTATCTAAATCAGCAGGGTCTAAAACAAATTTTACCAAGCCATTCTCCAAAACAGTTTCTACTCTTACACCATTTGTTATGTCCATTACAACTGGCGCACCAGACGAAGTATTAAAATTTGAAATTTCAAAATACTTTTTGAATGAATGAGAAGCTATTTGATATCTAAAATAATCTTGATTATTTGCATTATAATTTCTTGGATACTCAAGGCTTATGTGAGCAATTGTATTTCTATCAAAATTACTTGCATTTCCTTCAATCTCGAAAACGTTGTTTGACTCGAGTTCACCTGTTGGAATTTGATATTCAAGATCTACAACATGGTATGAGTTGTATGTATTAGATTCAAGAAATTCTCCATTGAATGTTGTACGTACAATATGATTACCTGCATTTGTCCCGAATCTAACTTTTAAATTTGATTGCTGAGCTCCATTGTTTAAATTATCAACTGGGAAATTTACTGTATTTGTTTTCTGTAAAGTAGATCCAAATCCTTCTGTCGTGAAAAAATTGGAATACCGAACATTCTCCTCATTGATTACAGGTCTGATATGTTGATCTGTATATATGTATTCTTCATTATGAAAATAAAAGCTTTCTGCATTAGGCAAGTTTCCTCCTAAGTTATTACTTGCCAACTCATATCTTTTATTGTTGTTGGTGCCTGTCTCCCAGGTAAAGAAGTAATCCCTTGTATCGGAAAACATACTGGCCTTTGGATTGAGTTGTTGTGCGCTTGCGTCTTGGTACAATGGAGCATCCAAGGCGCCATCGTTTTTATATCCAAAAAACTCAAGGTAGTCGCCATTTCCAAAATCGCCATTTGTGGAAACATATAGACTAACCTCCTCACCAAATGAGAATGCTTGAATTTCACTTCCTTTAAAAGCTGCTGGAAAACCTGATGCTACTAAACTAGCATAGCCAACTCTGTAGACACCATCTTCGCTTACCGTTACCTTGGCATAAGGTCTATCATGTTTTACCCACTCGTTACCAAATAATAAATCACCGTTGAAGGTCATTTGGGCTTGAAGGCCAATACAAGTAAATAGCAAAGCAGTCAAAATGCTTAATCGCTTCATTTTGTTCGAATTTCTGTAATTTCTATAAAAGCGTATCAAAACCAGTCATAGGAACTGTTTTGAATACAGGGTGTTTCTAGGTTGGAATCGTTTTGATCTGAGGTTACTACAAAGCTAAGTACTTTTAAGCAGAAAACTCGCCAAAACAGTGTAATAACGCTTTTTAATGACGTTTATTTTCTATTAATATATAGGCGAACACAACTCCGTCATAAATAACTGAAAACCAGTAACTTATACATCAATTCGTTTACATATGAAGCTTAAGGATTGATGTTGTTTTATAAAATATGAGTTAAAGCTCGTGGCAAGGACATTTATTTTAATTTTTTCATTCCAAAATTTACTTTTTCACTCTCTAAAGAATCAATTATATTAATGAATGGCTTTTAGGTTTATATTGATAATATCACTTTCTGTTTTACTTATTGTTTCTTGTGATCAGGATACAAAAGACTTCAATAACTTAAGAGAAATTATTTACAATGGAGAAAACATCATCAATGAAGAAATCTGGATTAAGGCAGATGAAAAAGTTATAATAGAAGCAGGTACTAAAATCACATTTGGTCCAAATGGAAGCTTTCAAATAGAAGGAGAATTTGAAGCAATTGCGAATGTCGATCAACCAATTATTTTAGTTGGAAATGACGCCTTGGCGGCACATACAATAATTCACACATACGATAACAATTCTGTGAACTTGCTTATGGAGCATGTTCAAATTAATAATGGATTAATCTTTTCAGAATCTGAAAACAATCGTTTTATAGAGGTTCATATCAACAACAATAAAATGCTTGAGTCTGATGATGCAATGATTCGAACATGGAGAGGTTCATTCCTTTTCGAAAATGGTTCGATAAAAGGTAACAATACAGGAGAGGGATTACTCGTACACTCTTCCAAAGAACCTATAGTCAGAAATTCTGTGTTTGATTCTATCCCAGATGCTGTAGAGTTCATTGAATCAAGTGATGGTGAAATAGCTAATTGCTTTTTTTATTACATGGCAGACGATGGTGTCGACAACAATAATTGCCAACGAACAAAAATCATCAATAACGAATTTTATGGTATTACAGATCGAGCAATTGAAATAGGTAGCGATGGCTTTGGTTTGTCTGAAGAAATTCACATAGAAAACAATCTTTTTGTCGATTGCCACATAGGCATAAATATTAAGGAATCTTCCACTGCGAGTGTTTCACAGGCAACATTTTATCATACCAGACTCAACATCGAATTGCTATATGGAAGCTCAGTTAATTTCCCAACATCGCTTAATCTATTTAATTCTGTCATGTCTGGAGAGCATGCTTGGATTTCAAATAATGAAAATTGTATTTTCACTTTTACCAACTTGATGTCCGATCAAGCTATTGAGGGAATGGAAGAAGTATTGGTGACAGAAATCGAATTTCGCGACCCAGATTTTTTTGATTTTGAAATAGTTAGTTCAGAATTTCCATTAAGTCAAAATTCTAGCAATATGGGTTATCAAAAATAGATGAAATTTAATTTGTAAGTTCACATCAAAGAAGGCATTCAACTATCGTAATCTTTACTATTGCTATATTATCCCTGCTTACGCAAATTTATTTTTGGAATTTTTACTTCCATAAATTAGTCCGGCACAAGAATCAACACAGTAGTGAATTTCATGGACAACTTTCCATTTTGGTTTGTGCAAAAAACGAACTCCAAAACTTAAAAAAACTTTTGCCTAGTCTCTTGAAACAAAATGCAGAGTCGAAAATTTTAGTCGTTGATGATTTTTCTACTGATGACTCTATAGCTTATTTATCCGCTTCCGCAAATGAAAACGAGAAACTGAATTACGTCAGAGCCACTAAAGATATTCCGGGTAAAAAGCAGGCCCTTATGGATGGTCTTCAAGAAATTGATGATGGTTATATTTTATTAACAGATGCAGATTGCATTCCAGCCTCTGAGGATTGGGTTAAACTTATGACAACTGGCTTAACAACCAAGGAAATCGTTTTAGGTTATAGCCCTTATCGAAAAAAAACTGGATTCTTGAATCGATGGATTAGATTTGAAGCAATAATCACCGCGATTCAATATTTATCTTATGCTCTTCAAGGTAGTCCATACATGGGTGTTGGAAGAAATCTATTGTACAAGAAGTCTTTAATCAAAAATGCAAACGAACTTTCCAATAACTTAGAATTGGCCTCTGGTGACGATGATCTTTTGGTAAATGCATTAGCTAACAAATCAAACACAGGTATTCAGATTGATCAAAATGCTTGGACCTATTCTGATCCTAAGTCTACTTGGAACGAATACTGTAAACAGAAAAGAAGACATATGTCTACTGCATCATCATATAAAATTGCTGATCAATTCAAACTAGTTCTTTTTTCAGTAAGTTGGATTTTACTATACCTTTGTCTTATTATTAGTTGCCTTAAAGCTCATTGGATAGCTGCAGTTCCTATTTTGTGCATTAGACTAATCTCAACATACATTTCTGTTATTCCATTGTTTTCAAAATTAGATGGAAAAGATTGTATTTCTCATTGGTGGTATTTAGATCCATTGACTGCAATATATTTTTCGATTTTCTCCATCTTTGCAATCTTTCCTCAACGGAATAAATGGTAATATGTCAGTAGAAATTATAAAAGAATACTTTCCAGAACTTGAACAAAAGCAATTAGATCAAATAAATGCTTTTGGTGATATCATAAAGTTTTGGAATGATAAGATCAATGTCATTTCCCGAAAGGATATTGAAAATGTATTTGAACACCACATCCTTCATTCTCTTTTCATAAAAAAGGTGATCAATTTTAAAGAAGGATCAAAAATTCTAGACCTAGGCACAGGAGGTGGATTTCCAGGAATACCATTGGCAATTTGCTTTCCTGAAGTACACTTTCACATGATTGATGCAAGAGCAAAAAAGATTTCAGTTGTAAAAGAGGCTATAGAAAACCTAAAATTGACAAATGCTACTGCAGAACACAAACGTGCCGAAGAACTCAAAACTAAATATGATTTTGTGGTTACAAGAGCTGTTGCAAAGATGGACAAATTGATGAGCTGGAGTAGGCCTCTTATTTCTAATAAACACCAACACTCTATTCCTAATGGAGTATTCGCTCTGAAAGGTGGAGACATTCGAGACTTATTGAAAGAAGCGGACAAGCATGAATATCTCGAGGAATTTTTAATTTCTGATTGGACTGAGATAGAGCATTATATTGAAAAATATGTAATTTACGCTCAAGCATAAATTAACCAATTCTTAGTTTGAAGAGCATCTTGTTTTCCATAGGAGATTTTGACTTTACCGTAGACCACGTGATTGGGCTTTCAATTTTAGTCCTATTCTGTTGGTTTTTAAATTCACTTTTAATAAAGTGGCTTGTCCCTAAGCTTACTAATAAGAAAGATGTTTCAAATGCCTATTTAAAAGATGTAATAAGGCAAATTAGTATTTTGGTATTCCTAATCTTTGTTCTCTTAACGATAGTTTTTCTTGACATTAATCAGGTCGTTTTCAAAACTGAGGATTTTGATTATTTAATAAGCCATTTTATCAACCTACTGATCACAATTCAATTATTGCGAATTGTTTTTTGGTTTGTTTCTAACCTATACATTCACGATTATTATTCTAGTCGAGATGAAAAAGAGAAGATTGGATTTGATGCAGAAAAAGATGCAGTAGAACAAGAATCTACAGTCAACCGTGTCTTTAGATATATTCTATCTGTTCTTGCAATTTTATTTGTCCTAAATCTATTCAATATTGATCTTTCTCTCTACGAAAACACCTTAGAGAATGGTCGTACTTTAAGTTTTAAAATATCAAATATTTTAATTTCGATATTGATATTTCTTTTTGCACAATTATTTGTGTGGTTATTTATTCAGATTATACTTTATAGTGTTTATAAAAGAAGAAAGGTTGACAAAGGAGCACAATTTGCGATCAATCAACTATTTAAGTACGTTGTATTTATTATAGCCTTTATTTTAATCTTAGATAATTTAGGTTTAGATATAACGATTCTTTTAGGTGGAGCCGCAGCACTTTTGGTTGGAATTGGATTAGGACTTCAGCAAACATTCAATGATTTTATTTCTGGCTTAGTTTTATTGTTTGAAAGAACAGTTGCAGTTGGAGATGTATTAGAAATTGGACCAATAGTAGGAACAGTAAAAAAGATTGGTTTGAGAGCCTCTTCCATTGAAACTAGGGCTAATATTACAATGTTAGTGCCTAACTCTAAGTTGGTACAAGACAATGTCATCAACTGGACTCACTTTGATGACAAGGTTCGTTTTAAGCTGTCAGTTGGGGTGGCTTATGGGTCAGATACACAATTGGTGAAAAAAATTCTTATTGAGGTAGCTAAGAAAAATCCCTACGTTAGTCAGTACCCTGCGCCCTTTGTGCGCTTTAATGAATTTGCAGATAGCTCCTTAAACTTCACTGTGTTTTTCTTTTCTCGAAATGTTATTGTGATAGAGGATATTAAAAGTGATATGCGATTTGAAATTGATAAGAAATTTAGAGAAAACGATATTTCAATTCCATTCCCGCAACAAGATGTTTGGATTAAATCTAAGCCTAAAGAATAATACCAGTATTGATGCTTAGATATTGAGCTACAAATTTGTGAGACCTCACACCAATTCCGAAAAACAACCTCTTGTTTGATTGCTGAATAATCTTCCTACCATAGTTAATTGAGAACATCGTAGAAAAGGGATCCTTTTGTAATTTTTCTTCAAACGGCAGATAGAATCCAAATTGAAATCGCGCAAAAACATTCCCAAATAAAAAGTCTCCAGAAATTTTTCCTAAGAAATCTCTAGCCTCCCTTGAAGCAACTTCATTAGATTCAAATTGTGTTTTTTGAAAATAGAAATCAGCATAGTTATACTGATAGGTAAACCCACCAACAAGTCTAAAATATTCGAACAAGTAATAATGGGAGTAAAGACTTATCTGCGGAACTTTAAAGGTCAGCCCTTCTGGTATATTAATTTGACGAAAACCGAGACCTACATTAATTTCAAATTTCCACTTATCAAATGCTTGCAGGGACTTGTACTTTGTGCCTTTTGTATGTTGCGGGCCTTCCTCTAACAAGTATTTAAAACCTAATAACAGAGATGCAGTATTTATGCCTGCATTAGGTGCTTTTGCTGCTCCATTTGAATAGTGAAAAAATTGTGGTCCTAGGCTGATATCCAGATTGTTATTTGTCCTATACCTTAATTCAAATCGCAATGCTAAAATTGAATTCCAATGCGAACCTATAGCATTGTTTTCTCGATTAAGTGCTCCATTCTTTTTAGATAAATAGGAAAGGCCGTTTCCCATTTGACAATAAACTTTAAATTTTTCTTTTTGCCATAAAGTGAAATTAACGCTAGGATAGTATGCTATTGCCACACCCAGCTGATTTGAATTGAAGTGGTGAAAATGTAGGTGATGACTAATATCTGGTAACCTCCAGAATCTTTGCCAAGAGACACTAGTATCTTTTTTTGCAACGTATTCAAGATTAACACCTTGAGTACTTGTAGGTTGAGTAAACATTAGAAAATCACGATGTCTAACAATGTTGCCAGTAAAAACTGAAGCACCTGCTGACTGAGCATAGATTTGATTTTCTCCAAATAAAAAAATTATAAAGAGAGCAAGCTTAAGAAAATAGCTTGTTTTAGCTAGATGTTGTTTCTTAAAAATACTTCGGTGCTTTTTATATCTGGTGCTAAATATCTATCAACAGTTAATTTGGGAACTTTAGTTCTGAAACTATCAAACAAACTCTGAAGTTCTGGAGACAAGGATACATCTTTTCTGTATTCCAAAGCTTGGCAAGCAATCATCCATTCAATAGATAAGATACTATAAATATTATTTACCACTCTGAATATTTTGGTCCCTGCGTTTGCAGCCATGCTTACATGATCTTCTTGACCTTTACTAGAGACAATTGAATCAACAGATGCCGGAGTACAGAGTTGTTTATTTTGACTGACAACTGAAGCTGCAGTATATTGACAAATCATAAAACCTGAATGCAGTCCTGCATTATCTGCTAAGTAGGCTGGTAGCCCACGCTCTCCGTTTATAAGTTTGTAAGTTCTCCTTTCAGAAATACTACCTAATTCTGATAAGGCTATGCATAAATAGTCCAAGGGCAGAGCTAAGATCTGTGCATGAAAATTCCCACCAATTAAAATCAAATCTTCTTCATCAAAAATGTTTGGATTATCAGTTACTGCATTGATTTCATTTTCTACAATATGCTCAACATGATCTATTGCTATTTTTGATGCTCCATGCACCTGTGGTACACAGCGAAATGAATATGGATCTTGAACACTATGGACTGTTTTAGACAAACTACAGTCGTTCATTAATTGGTAGATAATTCCTGCAACTTCTTGCTGACCAGAATGATTTCGAATCCTGGATAAGGAAGGATGATAGGGGTCAGTTTTGCAAGCAAAACTTATGGCAGAAATAGCTGCTGTGTAGTTAGCAATTTTCAATAATTTATGTGCATCTTCTACAGCATGCAGAGCATAAGCCAAAGAAAATTGAGTACCATTCAAAAGAGCAAGACCTTCTTTGAAAGATAATTTTAATGATTGAAGACCAGCTTGATCAAAAGCTTTTTGAGCCTCCATTTTCATTCCTTTATAATTGACTTCACCCATTCCTATCAATGGAAGAGATAAATGTGCAAGGGGAGCCAAATCACCTGATGCACCCAATGACCCTAGCTGATAAACTACAGGATAAATTTCTGCATTAAACATGTTTATGAGCGACTCAATAAGAACCAACCTAACCCCAGAATACCCTTGGGATAAATTATTGATTTTTAATGCCAACATAGTACGCACTATATC
>CALHKJ010000146.1 GCA_938033975.1 uncultured Saprospiraceae bacterium
GGTAACCATGGAACATCCATCCAATAATCATGAAAGATGGTATGCAAAACTGTAACAGAAACCATCCATGCCGTAATCCAAATAAGGTGATGACCAGTAAATCTTAAAATACCTTTTAAGCTAAGGTTTTTGCGTATAAACATATTCTATAAATTTTGCTGCAAGATAGAACTTAGCTGAAGAAGTTCATATATCTTTGAATGGATGATATCGAACTTTTTACAATTCCTGAATCAACCATATCCCTATAAGACTGGGTTTTTGTCTACTATAAAAGAAGCTTTAATTTCTGGCTTAGTTGTATTCGCTTTTCTGGCTTTTTTTCAACCCTTTAATTTGCACACAACAGGTTCCAAAGCTCCCTTGATTGCCTTCCAATTTGGAATTATAACTTTCCTGGTATCAATAATTTTTGAGTTTCTTATTAATTATGTTTTTAAAATCAAGCGAGATCAGGCTAGTTGGACCTTTTGGAAGTGGCTTGCGTTGGTGTTAGTTTTGATTCTTTTTATCGCTTCCGCGAATTACTTTTATGCTCTTATAATCTTAAATCGAGATCTTAATCTTTCGGAATTTTTTGTGATGCTAAGAAGTACAGTTGCGGTTGGAATATTTCCAGCATTTATTGCAGGCACCTTAAATCTCAATCGCAAAACAAAGGAATTCAAAAAGATTGCGCAATCTATATCACCAAAAGAAGTTATTCAGGATACTTCCGTAAATGTATTCTTGCCCATTAAAAACTCGAATAAAACCTTTGAAATAGATGCTTCTAAAATTTTATTTCTTGAGTCGATGCAGAATTATGTGCAGATTCATTATCTAGATGAAAATGAACAGCCTATTAAATTAATGCATAGAAATACCATATCGGCTTTAGAAGAATTCCTTGCCCCACATGGAATCAAACGTAGCCATAGGTCATATTTGATCAATCCGTCTATGATTAAGGAAGTATCAGGTAATGCACAGGGCCTTAAGTTGACACTCTCTCACGGAGAAGGATTGGTGCCAGTCTCCAGAAAATATATCAGCCAGTTTAAATAGAATGTTAGTCTAGAAATCTAGAATCTGGCAGTCTTGCGTCTAGAAAAAATCTTGTCATTCATCAACAAATCACTCATTTCGTCAACAAACACGCGCATTCGTCAAAAATGATGGATGCTAATCAATGAAATCAAAACCTTGTCGCATTTCCATCTAGATTGCAATCAAAATCATAACAATGGAAACTGTTTATAAGATACTTTTGACTTTTCACATAGTTGTTGGCACCTTAAGCTTAATCACTTTTTGGATTCCTGTATTTACTAAGAAAGGGGGTGACATTCATTTAAAAGCGGGTAAATTTTATGTTATCCTGATGTGGATGGTAGTGATTTCTGCCTTCTTTTTATGCATACTTAATTTATTTAGAGGCAGATTCATTAGCGCGGCATTTCTAGGTTACCTTTCAATAATTACTGCTCATCCTTTATGGTATGGAATAGTAGTCTTGAAGCACAAGCAAAATTTACCTAGGAGCGCAAAAATAATCAAGGCAATATTCAATTGGATGTTATTTCTAGGGGGAGTTGGTCTACTGCTGTGGAGCTTAATTTTGAAAGTTCAAGGTCCAGCTATCTTACTGATGATCTTTGGTTCGATTGGTGTTATTTCCGCAGTTCCAATTGTATTCTCTAAAAAAGAAGAAAAGGTCAGTTGGTTATTTGATCATATCCAAGGAATGGTAACTACAGGCATAGCAGCTTACACTGCATTCTTTGCTTTTGGAGGCGGTACCTTCTTTAGTCATTTGTTTAGTGGAGGCTTGGTTGCAATACCATGGATTTTGCCTACGGTCATTGGGGTATATGTAATCAAAAGATATAAGCGTCAGTATCAACCTAGATTAAAATTAAAATGACCGCCTTCATATTCTACTTCGTCGGTCGGGGAATTAAAATGACCGCCTTCGTATTTTACTTCGTCTGTCGGGTAATGAAAATCTTGGATTGAGATGTAGGTAGGAAAAGTAGTTCTATGAAAAGGATTTTTTGATTTTAGAATATTTAAAGAAATTGAAATGAAAAAGCTAATACAAATAATTTTTGGAGTCTTTAGTCTAATGACTATTTTATCACAGGAAGTTTCTACACAGGTGTATGTAGAAAAACAAACAAGACACAGATTTGCACAGATGAACTTTGGAGTTGATTACTTCAGAAGCATAGGAGGCAGTAGTTCATTTTTGAACTCTCAAGGAGTACTGGAAGATTTTCAGCTTGAGCCTTTTTCAACTCCACGATTGATCATAGGTGGAACACATTTTTGGGGACATGCTGATTTTACCATATCCTTTCCATTGACATCGAAAAGCTATGTCAAAAATGGACAAGAGATTTCATTTGATAGTGGACTTGATACTTCATTTAAAGTTTACCCTTGGAAAGTAAAGCAAGGAAGAGTTGCGCCTTTTGCAGGAATTGCACTTTCAGGTTTTTCTATTAGACAAACCAATTCTACAATGGATGACATGAATGGCGCTAATATAACTAAGACTGTTTTTCCAGTTATGGGAGGGTTTACATACAATTATAAAGCTCATTTATTGGAGCTTGGGATCAGTAAATATTTCAAAAATAGTCTTGAGTATTATATTTCAGATTCTCAAAGTACAGAGCTTACTGTGCCTTCTACTTTCGTAAATGTTTCATATCGTTATATGCTTGATACGTCCTTGTCAGCAGAGAGAGGATGGGAGAGTGGAGAAACAAAAGTTCTTACGGAAAAACTAAATGATCAAGGACACTTAAATGGTTTCTTTTTGAGTGCTGGTCCTTCCTCTATGTTTCCCCTGAGCATTGGTAAGTATAACTCTGATGAACGTCCTTACTTTGGAAAGCCAGCGGTAGGTTTATTTTTTGAGTATGCCTTAGGATATTATTTACACAATCCAGATATGAATTTTTCCGTCACCTACAGAAATTATTCTGGAAGCAATGATGCATTTTCTATAGTACAAGAAACTGGGAGAAGATCTATTGGTTTTGAGGTTACAAAAATGCTTGGCGACTACCATGGTTTTGTGCCATTTATTGGTCCGACATTAAGTATGGAAAAGCTTAACTTTTTGGAAACCGAAAATGATGAACTAATTCATGAATTACAAGAAAATAAACTTGGATATGGAGTTACTTTTGGTTGGGATATCAGACCAAATAGAATAGGGACTTGGTTGTTGAGAACCAATCTAAGGTGGACCCCTTCATTGAATTTGGCAGTAGAAGGAGGAAAAGATATTTCTTTTGGAGCGCTAGAGTTTAATTTTATCCAATTGGTAATTTACCCGAATAGATTTAAGCTGTGGAAATGAAACAACACTGGAAATGAAAATGAAAATTAAAATTAAAATTAAAATGAAAATAAAAAAGAGGTTTTGCTATTAAAAGCAAACCTCTCTTTTTTAGTCTTAAATCTTACGTCTTAAATCTTACATCTCACTCCGCAATAATGCCCTTATTCATAACAACCTCCATTAGCATTCCACTGCACTGGGCTTTTACATTTATTTCATCACCAACCTTAAAATTTTCAAGCTTTTTTGCTTGATCTAATTCTAATGTGACAAGCACTTGATCTTCGTTGTTGGTTCCAAGAAGTACTACTGGTGCTTCTTGATTGTCCAACATTTTCTTCTTGATGGTACCAGCTACTGTGATGACTTTACCAATATAATTTTTACTAGCTTGGTTTTCATTTTTTTCAAATTCTTGGAAAAGGGTAGAAGCACTTATTGATTTAATTGCTTCTTTGTTTTTAATATTTGCCTGAGGGAGATTCATTATAATGAAGTATCCAATTACTAGAAGTACAATTAAGCTAATTAATATTTTTACAAGTTTTTTCATCCTTAATTAGGGTTGTAAGTAAGGTAAAGGTTGATGTTAATGGTTCTTGATATACCAAGAGAATTAGAATCCAAAGAAACTATTTGCGGTAATCTTTCTTTCATTAATTTATTGATCTGCTCCATATTAGCTTCTTCGATTTGGAAAGAAAAATCTGATTCAACATCAATGGTTCCATCCTCTTTTACGTAGCAAATAGCAGTCGCTACCATATGCCTTTTATATCCACCAATTAAAAGAGGCCCTTTTACTTTGAGCTCATATTGGCCTGGCATGTTTAGTTTAATCCCTTTGCGGTTAACTATCTTTCCTTCGAAACTAAATTTACGATAACCATCAAGATTTATTTGATCACTATTGTAGGCTCTATCAATGGCGCCGAGTTCAAATTCCCAAGATTTCATTAAGCCAACAAAATTTACAGTTCCAGCTGAAAAGTCGACATCACTATAGACTTGATAGTTGTTGGCTTCAATATCCATGAATTTACTGCTAGATTTTAAGTAAAGGTGAGCTGTTCTGGTATCGTAGCTCTGAGTGTAGACGCTAATCGATATTAGCATGAAAATAATGGTAAATAAAATATTGTTCATTCTTCAGATTCTTGCCGCAAAGTTAAGCTTCATAAACAGAGGAGGAAGTGAATATCGATATTTAACACTATAGTAAGAAATCCATATGATAGCTCTTCAGTATTGGGATAAATATCTCCTATATTTTATTATCTTTCTTTTATGAAAGATTCCCGACTGTACATTTCCCTAATGCTTGTTGCTTTTGTAATATCCACATTTGCCTGCGAGCATAATAAATCAAATAGTGAAACTGAATTGGTAATAGTAAATCCTGCTGCCAAAGGCTTCGATGCTTCAAATTCTGATGAAAAAGCAATTGCAATTGCTGATGAAGTAATGGAGGCCATGGGAGGTCGTAAATCCTACGATGAAACCAAATACTTAAGTTGGAATTTTTTTGGAAGCAGGAAACATTGGTGGAACAAAGAAAGCGGTGATATCCGAATAGAGTCCCAGCGTGAAGATTTTAAACTAAAAATGAATATTTATGATCTGAAAGGAGAAGTCTGGAAAGATGGAGAATTATTGACACATCAAGATTCTTTGGCAAAATATTTAGAAAGAGGAAAGAGGATGTGGATCAATGATTCATATTGGTTAGTAATGCCATATAAGTTGAAAGATAGTGGCGTAAGTTTGACCTATGTTGGTGAAGAAAGGTCTGATACTTTGCAGGCTGATATTCTTGAATTGAAATTTAAAGAAGTTGGCGTTACGCCTGAAAACAAATATCAAGTATATGTGGATAAGCAAAGTAGGTTGGTTAATCAATGGGCATTTTATAATACAGTCAATGACACCGTTCCTCGTTTTGTAATGCCTTGGAGGGACTATAATAAGTATGGAAATATTTTGTTGTCTGGAGACCGCGGAAGATCAAAACTTACTGATATTTCAGTAGATGAGAATATTGCTGATAAGTTGGCCACAATCCTATAAAATCCTACAATTACAATGTATCCTACAAAATCTCATGTATCCTATTAATTGTATCCTACCAATCCTAATTAACCTTAGTAACTCTTTTCACATCCACCCCAAATTTGGTCTGAACTCGTATGTAGTAACTTCCTGCCGATTGGTCTTTTAATTCGAGTTTTAGATGATGTGTTCCGGCAGAAAATTGTTGATTGCTTATAACTTTTATTTCATGACCGATGGCATCAAAAAGACTTAATTTTACATGGCCAGCTGGGACTTTTATTTTTATGTTGACCAAGTCAAACATAGGGTTGGGAAATACTTCAAGATTAATTTTATCTAGATCTGGATTTGAAGTATTACTTATTGAACTACATTGATTAATGATTGGAATGTATTGAAAATCTTGATACAATAAATCCTTGACGATTTGCTCATCTAACTTAAACCAATCCATTAATACCGAGCCATATACTGATCTAAAGTCATATTGCATTGAAACGCCTTCTTGATCTGCTACATCCACTGGTATTTCTGCGTTATTTCCCAAAATTCCTGCATTGACACATGTGCCAAAAAGCATCATAGGTGCTGCAGACCCATGATCCGTTCCAAGGCTAGAATTTGATTTGATCATTCTGCCAAACTCTGAATATGTCATACCTACCACTCGCTCATCTAATCCCATCAGATCTAAATCTTCTTGGAAAGCTGCAATAGAAGAAGATAGGTCTGCTAATAACTCAGCATGTTCCCCAATGCTAGGGTTGTTAGATTCAACTTGATCAGCGTGTGTGTCAAAACCACCAAGTTGCACAACATATACTTTTGTGCCTAATCCTCCTGCTATCAATCTTGCTACAAGTCGCAATCCTTCCGATAACTTTGTATCTGTATAATTTGAAGATAGATTATTGCCGTTTTCATGAGCAGACTCAACAGTTGCATTATATGCATTGGTTTGCACAATGCTGGTAGTTAAGAAGTCTATTTTGTCTCCACTGCAAGTACCAGAATTTTCACTGTTAATTGGTGTGGCAAGAGCAGACAAATTATTGGCATCCACCAAAGCCAAACTAAAATTACCTGCAGTTCCTTCGCAGGTCTCATTAACTGTGTTGCCTATTGTGATGGCAAAGGGGTCAGGAAATTCTTCATTGGGGTAGCCGGTAGGATAGTTTGGGGCAAACAATTCAAAATATCTTCCGAGCCATCCTTTTTGCCATATCTCTTCAGCACTCGATCCTGAATTCCAAATATCAAGCGACCTAAAGTGTGATCTATTTTGATTGGGATAACCAACACCTTGAATGATATTTAATTTCGCATTGTCATACAAAGCTTTTGCATCTTGCATGACAGGATGTAATCCCAAATCATTTTCTAAAGTCAAGTAATTGTTTTGAGGAAGTATTATATTGGATCGTACCTGTGCCAAATTATCGTATTGGTCCAAAGGGCACAACATGCCTAATCCATCATTTCCACCATTTAATTGGATCAATACCAATACCTTGTCATCATTCAATTCTAATGAATCAAATAATTGATTGTCCATTGCAGAAATTCTAAGTCCACCAAGTACCAATGGTATTGTTAAGCCAGTACTTCTTTTTATAAATGATCTTCTTTTCATCGAAAGTCAGTTTCAGTTTGATTAATGCAAATAAAATTCAGGCATATTCATCATTGTTCTTATAAGCAACTTTAGTTTGCTTTTTATGGATTCTTCTAAGCTCTCATTTCCACCTATGAAGTCCGAATATTCAGTTGCCCATTCGAAGTCAGGAAGTCCTGGGATAATGATGTTCTTTAAAGCATCGATCTGAGCTTGTGTAAGTGGCGAAGAGAAAATAATACTTGCTATTTCATTGATTAATTCATTGATGTCGTATGGGTTGTTTAGCGTTTCCGCAAATGCCAATTCGTCAATCTCAAGTCTGAATCCATTTCTATTATAACCGTTTACGAATTTATTGACTGCTGTCTGTCGTTTAGGTAAGGAAACTGCGTTGATCCACAACTTGTCATATTGAGGAGCTTGGTATAAGAAAGGCCATCCAGCAACAGAAGGTGCTCTGAATAGTCCCATTTGATTCTCTTCTAAGTTCACTTGAAAGTGACGATATATTTGGTGCTTTGTGATCAAGTCATCTGGCATAGCTAAGCCAAAAGTGTTAATGATTCTGAAAAAATGTTCTATTGGGTTTGTGATCATGCATCCTCTTATCGATTCATCAAAAAAGAATTCACTTGAAATTAAAGTTTTGACTGCTTCCTTTATTTCATAGTTATTTTGAATAATAATTTGAGCCATTGGTTCGACAATATTAGCTTCAACTTCTGAATTGATGTCTGAATGGACAAACCATCTTATCAATTTCCTTGAAATATATCTCGCCACTTCATCCTTTGTAAGAATGATATCTATTACTCGTTTGTATTCGTTTTCTTCTTCGTTTGTAATTACGATATTGTCAAACCTATGCGAAAGTTGTTTGTCACCAGTGTCATGTCTGGATTCTACATATTGTGATCTTGAAGGATCATGGATGTCATCAATAACATCTGGAGTATAGTGTCTCCATCCAGTAAGAGCACGAGCAATGGATGCAATATCATCTTCGGTATAATTGGTATAATCACCAGGGCCAGCAGCAGGTCCTTTTCCTATTGTGAAAAGCTCCAGCAGTTCTCTTGCATAATTTTCATTTGGGCCAAATCTTGAATTGGCAGTTCCATTTAAATATACTAACATAGCCGGATCAATAGTAATACCTTCAACAAGAGTTCTAAAATTCCCTAAGGCATTCACTCTCAGGAGGTTCATGTATTTGTACATTCTTCTTCCAGTATTAGGTTTGAATACAACAAAATGATTGTGCCAAAAAAGAACCATTTTTTCGCGTATCGACATTCCACTTTTATGCATCAAATCAAAATGCCATGTTCCAAGAGAAGTTTTCCTCCTAAAATTTAAGCTATCAATATTTGGTGTTTCTAAACTGTCTATCCAGGTTTCACCAAGAGGAACCAAGGGATCATTTTCAAATTCGATATAAACTGGAGGATCTGGTAAGGGCTGATCTGCGAATAGTGTGGTGATAGATCCTTGTAAACCTACACTAACTGAAAGATTTATCATAGCCTTATCAGGTCCAAAGCATGTCCGCCTTAAGAGATGGGCTGCTTCGCTGAAAGTCCAGGGCCCTTGATATGGACTCAGTGAAATGGATGAGCTGCCAGTTGATTTGTTGCTTCTTGCCTTAGAATGACCAATCAAAGTAGCGATAGAATTTCTCCTGTTCATCTGATAGAATTTGAATTAATCAACAAAAAAGGCTTGACCCTTTTTACATTCTATACTAAAGTTAAATCAAATGTTGCAGGAAATACAAGGGTAAACCCTTATTGCTAATTGATTTACATTAAAATATTTATTTCAAATTTTGATTTTAAGCCTCGTTTTTATGCAATATTGCCTTGATAATTATCTAAGCACGACTACATTCATTTAAACCCTAATAATTTTAGAATTTCCACTTTTTGAGGCTTACCTTAAATCATTCAATTGAATCAAAAGAACAACCATGTTTAAGGCCTTTCTATATTTTATTTGCCTCAGTTCCATTCTTGCCATCTGTTTCATTTACCCGACGAAGGAGAGGGTATACAAATAAGCACCACTGGAAAAAAGAATGCAACAGAGAGCAGAACAGGAGATATTGATGACAATGGGTCCTAGTTCAGGTCTCGTTCCTAAGGATACTCTATCCAAGGCAAATAAGCAGGTATTAAAAGATCTCGAGAATAAAGAAAAATCTGCAGGTGAATTATTATGGACAGAACGTGAGCCCGACAACTTTGCTGGTCGAATCAGAAAATCTGCAAATTGATCTATCCAATTTAGAAAATGGAGTTTATCTATTAAGACTATTGGACAATAATCTAAAACAAGTATCAATACAAAGAATAATTAAGATCTAATTCTATAGATTACCTTCTTCTGCCTCCTGAGTATTGCATTGCTTCACCTTTGCCAAAGCCATAGCTGAAACCAAAGGTGATAAATCTTCCTCTTGCGCCAGTACTGAACAGATAGAAAGTTTGCTGATCAACAGTTGTCTCTCTTACTGAACTTGCGAATATGTCTCTGACACTCATATTGAAGACACCTTTGCCATTTAAGATTTTATATCTCAAACCAAAATTGGCTCTGTAATTTGGAGAGATTCTACCTTGGATGGTTTGTTCTCTTGATTGGTAATTACCTGACAGTTCGAAGTCCAATTTCTTATTGACCTTAAATTTGCTTGTCAATTTTCCTGACCATTGGTCTGCGGTAAAGTCAAAAATTTGATCTCTGAAAGTACCTTCTCTTTTGAAGATATTGTAATTGGCATCTCCACTAATGGTCCATACCTTGTTAGGTGTATACTTGAAATTAAATTCAAGTCCAGTTGCTTTATTGGTTCCAATATTTTCAGGACGGAAAGTGTTTATATTATTTTCAAAAATTGATACTCTTTCGATCTTGTCAGTGGTAAATCTGTGATACACATTGAAGTTTAATGAGGTTTTGTCAAAGATAAAAATGCTCCCTACCTCATAGCTGTCTGTAAATTCCGGAAGTAGATTTGGGTTACCTACTCTTACACTAAAGTTATTTCTGATATTAAAAAATGGATTCAAGTCCCACAACCTTGGTCTGTAGATTCTTCTTGAGTACCCTGCTTGTAAGGAAACATTATCTGAAACTTTGTAAGAAGTGTGTGCGCTTGGAAACAAGTTTGTAAAGTTAAGTGAATTGGGTTGCTGCGTGTTGACAAGAAAAGTTTGCAAGTCTGTATTTTCTACTCTCAGACCTAACTTCAATCCCCAAATGTCGCCTTCGTAAGATCCAGTTCCGTATACTCCCAATACTTTTTGATCGTATTCAAAAGTATTGGTAAGGTTAACATCTGATACGAATACTCCATCGATTTCATTTTGTACTTCAAACTCATTGCTCACATTGTTTACCAAATATTGTGCGCCTGTCTCAATGGTCCAAATTTCATCGATGGGTTTGGTGTAATCAAGATTAAAAGTATACTTACCTTCTTCAAAGACTGTTTCTGTCAATTGATCTGGTTGATTGCTAATACCAGAAGTAAAGTCATTTGTAAAAACAGACGATTGATCTTTACCGAAGTATCGACCTATCGCGCTGAACAATAGTTGATGATCTTTATTATCAGTAAAATCTTTTTTGTATTGTAATTCGTATTGAAGTTTTGGATTGGTCGCTTCTGTAGTTTCAGTTCTTGTCCATGCACTTGTTAAATCACTTCCATTGTAAAATGAAAATTCGTTTTCAGATGGTTGTGACTCAACTTCATAAGCATAACTACCTGATAAGGTGATTACGTTAAGAGGATTGATGTAATAATCCGTACCAAGGATTACATTATAAAATGTTTCATTTCTATATTCAATTCCTTCAGATCTTATCTCAATATCATTTATGATATCCCTGTTGATAGATTCACCAAATCTTGGTAATTCTCTATATCCAACACCCAGCTGAGTAAAGAGATTAAATTTATTAGATCTTCTATTCATGCTTAATCCTACACTATGATTGTGTGGGATTCCTGTGTTGACAGAGATTGAACCATTCAAACCTTTCTTCTCATTTTTCTTCAAGACGATATTGATGATACCAGCCGTACCTTCAGCCTCGTATTTTGCAGATGGATTTGTAATGACCTCTACTTTTTCAATCATATCGGCAGTGATGGTTCCCAAAGCATTTCCAGAATCCTCTGCCAGTACTGAAGGCTTGCCATTGATTAAAATTTGTACCCCTCCCGAACCTCTTAATGATACTTGACCTTCGATATTCACATTTACGGAAGGAACATTGTTAAGGACTTCAAGTGCGCTTGCTCCAGTGGTAGAAAGATCTGTTCCTACATTGAATACTCTCTTATCAAGTTTGAATTCAGTCGTTGATTTTTCTGCGGTTACGACCACCTCATCCAATCTTTGCGAATCCTCTCCTAAACTGATGTTTCCAAGATCAATGATCTTTCCATTAAAATCTATCTCCTCAATTCTCATATTGCTATATCCAATAAAGCTTACTTCAACATAGAAGTTGACCTCAGTAGTCATCAATTCGAATTTACCACCATTTTCAGTAGTTGTTCCTGTTATGATTTTATCCGTTTCTTTTTCAGCAATCACAACAGTCGCATAGTCTATTGGCTGATTAGATGAGGCCTCTATTACGGTACCGATTATTTTGAAGCCAGGTGCCTGAGCGTTTGTAGTACTTACGCAAATGAGACTTATTAGAATCGAAAAAATGTACTTCATGTCTGTGTTTATCATTAGAAATGCAAAGATGAGTAGGGATGTGTGATAAATGCAATTATTTTGGCGAATTGACGAGTTATTAACAAATGGAAGGGGAGATTGTTTTTGTGGCTTTTGTTTAAAAAGCAAGAATTCTTGCTGTTTAAAATGCCTAAGTCCACAAAAACCATTAGAAATCTTCTACTAAATATTAGAGTTTAAGCATAATACTTGCTTTTAGTACTCAATTTTTTCTTCAAATTTGTGCTATCTTTAGATAAGTTCATTAACCCCAAAATGACAAACCCACTTCTCAAATTGATTGGCATTGCTGCCATCTTGCTCGTTATAAGCAGCCCTGAATTAAAAGCTCAGCCCGAAGCTTTTTTGGAAAAAGGACATGAACTCTTTAAGCAAAAAGAGTTTGATAAGGCACTCAAAGAATTTGAGAAAGCCCATGACGCTTTTGAGGATAAAAATATGTTTAAGGAGGCTGTTGAAAGCATGGAATTTATTGCCAAAGTATATATGCATCAGTATAAAACTGATAAGGCCATCGAGTACTATCATAAAATGGCCAAACTATCCAAAGAAAATAATTGGGAGGACATTTACAGCAGTGCGCTAAATTCTCTTTTGGTAATCAAGGAATTTAAATCAGAGTATGATTCAGTAGAAGTTTATGCAAGATTGATATTGAATTCAGAGGTGGAAGATTACAAAGGTCGATCAAATGCATATTTGAATTTAGGGAATGTGAAACGTCATAAGATGCAATTTGATTCAGCTGAATTTTACATTCAAAAGGCTGTAGATATTGATAAGCTTCATCAAGATTCGTCAAGTCTTCCTTTTACCCTTATCGGCTTAGCAACTTTAAAAAGCGTAAAAGGACTTAATTCTGAAGCTTTGGATTTATGTATTGAAGCATCATCATGGTTAAGACCTGGTGAGGATGATTTCAAAAGGATTACAATCTATAGAGAAATAGCTATTTACTTTCTAATCATTCGAAATATTCCAAAGGCAAAAGAATACATCAATGAATCTATAGAATTTGCTAAAAAGTTTAAAACCACCAATAACCTTGCATACTCATTAATGGAGAGAGCCTCTGTTTATGAAAAGGAGGAAAACTATGAGGAGGCTTTAAGAGATTACGAGCAAGTGCTTGAAATTCTGCAAGGAACAAAAACAAATTATGCTTTAGCTAGAGCAAATTTAGGTATTTGTAGATGCTATTTGTCAATGGATATTTTTGATACCTGTGAGCCTTTTCTCGAATCATATAAAGAGGTATCAAAAGACATTAAAAATGAAAAGTTAGACTTGAAATATAGCCTGATTAGCGCAGATCTTAATTTGAGTAAAAATTCATTAGATCTTGCGAAAATTTATTTAGACCAATCTCAAACCAATCCTTCGCTAGAAAATAATGTCTATGCCCAACAAAGTTTACTAAACCTTAAAGCAGAATATTTCGAGAAAACGAATGATCCAGGAAAGGCCTTGGCTTACTACAAAAAATTCAAGCAAGTGCGTGACTCAATATATACTGTGACACAAAGTATTGCCATGAGTGAAATGGAATCAAGGTTCAATAAAAAGGAGAATGATTTAGAAATAGCCAAGCTCGAACTTAAGGATCACAAAAACCAGGTGCAGATCAACAAACAAAGAGCAGTGTTAATCTTAGGTGGCTTGATATTGTTTTGTTTATCCTATTTGATTTTTAGAATATTTTCTCAAAAGAAGCAAATTGAAAAGCAAAACAATACCATCTCGCAATCACTTAAAGAAAAAGAATTATTGCTGAAAGAAATCCACCATCGAGTAAAAAACAATTTGCAAATAATTTCATCACTACTTTCATTGCAAAGTCAATATATCGATGACCCTAATGTCAATAGTGCAATTCAGGAAGGCAGGAATAGGGTAAAGTCAATGTCCTTAATTCATCAAAATTTGTATCAGAAAGATAATCTGGCCGGAGTGCAGGTAAGGGAATATATGCTTAAGTTATTTCAGAATCTTTTTGACTCTTACAATATCGCTCCCAACAGAATTTCCTTAAAAACTGATATTGATCAAATTGACTTAGATATTGATACAATCATTCCTTTGGGTTTGGTCATCAATGAATTATTGACCAATGCCTTGAAATACGCTTTTCCAGATAAAAGAGAAGGAGAGATTAATTTGACTATAAAAGAAGAAGAGAATCAATTGTTGGTTGAAGTCAAAGACGATGGTGTTGGAATGGAAAATCCAGAAGAAATGTCTTCAAGCCAAAGTTTTGGTTTCGAATTGATAGAAGCTTTTCAGCAAAAACTTAATGCAGATTTAGAAATAGAAAGTTCTAATGGTACAAGGGTTTCATTGAAAATCAAAAACTACAAAAAGGTCGCTTAATGAATACAGGTGTATTACCTAAAATACTGGTTGTCGAAGACGAACCACTCATCGCTATGGATATAAAGGGAATCCTAGGACGGAATGAATATGCCGTTGTAGGTGTAGCTCATGACAGTGAGGTAGCTCTGGATATGATCTATAATAGACAGCCCGATTTAATACTAATGGACATTAATATTGATGGACGAAGAGATGGTATTGAAGTAGCAGAAATAGTAAAAGAGAGGTACAATATTCCAGTAATTTATCTTACCTCCTATTCTGATGACGACACTTTGGAAAGAGCAGAAAAGACTCTGCCTTATGCTTATGTTGTTAAGCCATTTGAAGAAGGGCATCTAAAGTCTGCTGTCAAAATTGCCTTGTTTAGTTTCAATTCAAATCTAGAGAATAGTAAAATTTCTGACAACTATCTCAGGTCAATAGCAAGCGAAGAAATAACAAAAAAAGAGATGGAAATTTTATTGCAAATATTGAAAGGTCTTAATACAGAACAAATTGCAAAAACCAATTTTGTTTCTGTCAATACTGTAAAGTTTCATCAAAAAAATCTTTACAAAAAATATGGCGTGTCAGGAAAAACGGAACTAGTTTCTACCATTCTCAATCAATTCATGTAAGGGTTTACCGTGATGTTTTTCTCAGCTTCTTAACAAAAGCCCTAAAAACTATTCGAACGGATAGCAATCCTCATTTTGTATTCATAGATATTTGGGTAATTATCAACCTCAAAATTACTCCAATGAAAAAATTTCTCGAACATCTCTCAATTAAGATTTAGAATTCTAGATGTCCATTATTTTGGAAATAGTCTAGATGTCTATTCTTGATATCACGAAAAACAATTTCACTGATTATACTAAGATCAGATTTTCAATATGTCTACATCATATTGATCAGCACTAGCTTATACAAATGAATGTGCTTCCATTTTTATAAATAACCCTTTAACGTAAACATACAATTATGAAGTCTTTATTAAAAAACAACTTTTACAAACAAATCAAAACAGTACTTTCTCAAAGTTACTTATTACTCATTTTTGCTATGATGTTCTTCTGTTCCCAGGATTCATATGGCCAATGGTCAGGTGGTAACTTGACTTACATCCAAGGAGGTTTGGGCGGACCTGAAATAGAAGGCAATAATGCATGGCTCGAACTAACGGGAACTAATAATAGCAATTCGGTAATGGGATTAAAATTTTCTAACAACTCAGGAGCAGGTCAAACTACAGAAGCTTACCTTCATTACAATTTGGGTACAAACAAAATTCACTTTAGTCCAGATGGCGTTACAGGAAATTCAGTCTTTAATGTTGATGCTGATAATGGTAATACAGAAATTGGTGGAGCTTTGGATATAGTTGGTGGTAACATTGCCCTGTTTGTAGATGGAGATGAAGCTATTTGGTATGATGGAACTGCATTTAGCTGGGGATTTAGTGGTACGTGGAATCGTTTTGCTGATCCAATCACCATTGGAGGTAGTGTTGTCCCACCTACTAATACTGCTTTGGTAACAACCAATGGAGAAGAAATCAAAATGGTGGGAGATAATTCTTACATCCATTGGCATACTGCAGCAAATTCAAATGTGAATGGACCAACCTCTGGTTTTGTAGGTTGCAATCAAATCGGAGCAACATTCCTCGAATCAAATTTGGCTGGCCTAAACTTAGATGGAGAAACCGTAATTAACTTTTTAGTTTCTGACAATACAAGAATGACTTTAGATGGTTCTGGAAACTTGGGTATTGGTACAAATGTTCCAGCATACAGATTGCAAGTTGCTGGAAATGCAGACATTACTGGAGAATTAACTGCTGCATCTGACAAGAGACTTAAAGAAAACATTCAAAGCTTGGATGATGCATTATCAGCAGTTGCCAAATTGAATCCTGTAAGTTACGATTTTAGAGTCGAAGACTATCCGAACATGGAACTTCCGGAAAGACAAAAAATGGGATTCATTGCACAAGATCTAGAGAGAGATTTTCCAACATTGGTTTCTACTGGTGCACTTATTTCTGATGTAGATGGAAATAGCTTCGAATGTAAGAGTGTGAATTATGTAGAGCTTATTCCAGTGCTTACAAAAGCGATCCAAGAGCAGCAAGATATTATCAATTCTCAAGGTCAAGAGCTTGCAGATTTAAAAGAAGAAATGGCGAGTATTAAGAGTATGTTATCTGCTTCTGTAAAGAAATCAAAATCAGCTAGCATAGGACAAGAATAAAGATAGGGTTTCAAGTTTTACATAGATTCTCAAAACACTATTTATCAACTCTTCAATTTTTATACATAAATTTTGAGAAGTTGGATCGAGTAGGTTGCTGAAAAGTGGCCTACTCTTTTTTTTATAGGATCAAGGGATTTTATGCTTGAGTAGGATTTTGAATGGTGTAAAATGTTTATCGAAAGATTCCTACTAATTAAAAATTTTATGAGTCACTTTTTTATGTAAAAAAATTATTAACTAACCATAGCTTCAAATTTTTGTATTCAACTGTAGTCTATTCAAAACAACTTACCATAGCTTATTTGAAATATGATTTCTAAACATTTTAAGTATGGATCATAGCTTAACTAAAATATTAATAACTATAATATGTTTTAAAAATGAAAACTTTACCTAAGAAATAGTAGATGTTAATCACTAGTTAGATTAAGTATAAAAAAATAAATCATATGTAAAAACTCGATTTCCATAAAGTTATAAATGCAATAAATATATATTGGTTTTTTAATTTTTTTTTGAACAGACAATCAAATGACATTCCATAATTTTGTACTGATGCCAACTAATATAGTGTAGCGGAATTTTTATCAAGCTACTACTATGTAGAAATAATTAACCAACACCTGTATAATGTATAATACTTATAGAACTTCTACATATTTCCTAAAAAGCATCAAGAATTGCATTGCTTTTTTTGCATGTTTAGTAATAATGATACCGCTAGCTTTTGGGCAAAGCTGTACCCCCGTTCAAGTAAATCTTGATATAACTATTGATGCAAATGGAAATCTAAATTTTACTCAACCAGGAACTGTAGACAATTCTGGTGGTACAGAATGTTGTGATGGAACAACTAATGGTAACGTGGATTGTGTTTTGATAAATTTAGTTTTACCTGCAGATATTGATTCAGATTGTGTCTTCTCAAGTGTATCCTTTATGAATGACCAAGGGAACATTTATGTTGGTTTCGTTGATGAAGCAGATATTTGCTCTGGAATATTGGAATATGGAAATAATGCAGTTGTTGATCAGACTAATTGTGGAGGTGGTTTTAATTCCGTTGCAATTTGTAAACCTGGTAATTTAACAGTTACTCCAATTCTTGATGCAGGATTTAAATGTAACGTAGATTTAGTGGCACCAGCAGATGTGGAAATTTGTGATATCTCAGAAATACCTCCAGCGAGTCCTATGACGACTGCTGAATTTCAAGCACTAGGTGGAGACTATACATTTGCTGCAAATTCTACGGCATGTGCATGTGATGTTCTTCCTTCTGAACTTGTAGAATGGACAGTAGTTGACGATAATAATATAATAGGTTGTGTTGGTACCTATA